>JBBISZ010000085.1:0-9617 GCA_037441045.1 Deltaproteobacteria bacterium
ATACCCCGTAGTTGATCTCCTATGTTGAGGTTATAAAAGGTGGAGATTCGGTTAAATACGGAAGTAATGCTATGGGGGCAGTGCTTGTGATTAATCCATTTTTTAGAAAAGATGAGGGTCTGGATCTTACTCTGGATACGGCTTATGGAAGTTTTAATACTATAAGAAACCGTATTGTGTTTACAGGTCTTATGGATCCACTCAATATTTCGGGATCTTATCTCTCTCTGGTATCAGATGGACATAGGGATTTTGCTGGTGGTAAAACGGATGTGTTGAATCTCGGACTGGAATATAGATTTTCTCAAAATCTCAAGACAAGACTTCTTAATAAGGCTATCTTTTTATATGGTTATGATCCCGGACCTGCATCTCATCCTTATAGTAATCATTATTATGATGTATTCAGAAATAATCTTCATTTTAGACTGGAGTACAGAAAGGATATCCTGACTCTCAATACTATCCCTTTTTTCAATGCGGGCAAACACAGGCTTTATGATGGATTTGAGTCCGTGGATTATGAAGGAGGACTTGTTTTTGAGGCAGGACTGAAGCCGTATAATAATTTAAAAACAAGTTTTGGATTCTCAATGATTTCAAATGGTGGTTACTATGAAAATGTATCTCAGAATACCAAAACAGGTTTTAAGGATCTGAGCGGATATGCTGTATATAATCAGACAGAGTTTCATCTACCTTCTAAAATCAGTCTCCAATCGGGATTAAGATGGCATTATAGTCCTGTCTATGGTGATTTTTTATTGTATCAGGGAGGCCTCTTTTTTAAGTTTTATAAAGATTTTTATCTTCGTTCGCGCATTGCAAAAAACTTCAGACAGCCAACGGTCAGGGAATTATATTTTCCATTTCCCGTGGCAAATCCAGAGTTGAAGCCAGAGGAGTCTCTAAACAGGGATATAGAACTTGGATATGATGACCAGATTCTGCTTATGAGTATTACATATTACAAAACATATGCGAAGAACCTTATAAAATATTTTGGTGCATGGCCCACTGTGGAGGCTGTAAATATTGATGAATATGATGTCCCGGGAGTTGAGGTGAATTTTGCCCTGAAAAATTCTACTGGTATGAGTATTTATGTGTCTTTTGATAAGCAGGATGTAGGGAGATATACAAAGCAGAACCCGGACACGAAATTGAATATGGGATTTGAGTATAAGAATCTTATTTTTTCTAATATGTACACTTTTGGTATGGATATGGAATATGTCTCGGGGCTTTTTGAGAAGAACTACTCGAGAAACCCTATGAAAGATGTATTCTTTATCAATCTATCTGGTTCTTATGACACTTCTCTGTTTTCAAATCCTTTGAGCCTTTATATTATCTTAAGGAACTTACTTGATATGCAGTATGAATATATTGTAGATTACCCTATGCCGGGTATTAATGTAATGTGTGGTTTGAGATTGAAGATATGAAGATAGATATAAAAGAGATAGCCTTTGGAGGTTTGTTTGGTGCATCTGCCCTTCTTTTGCCCGTGATTTTTCACATGCTCCATCTGGGACATATATTTATGCCGATGTATCTGCCACTCGTGGCTCTTGCATTCTTTGTTGGACCTCTTATAGCAACTTCTACATCCTTTGTAGTTCCACTTCTCTCGGGAGCGGCAACAGGTATGCCTCCATTCTTTCCTCCAGTTGCATTGTTTATGTCAATAGAGCTTGCAATTATGTCTGCTCTGATATCTTTTATTTACAAAAGATGGAGAAAATTAAACGAATGGTTTGTTCTTGTTCCTGTTTTGATTCTTGGCAGGGTTGTATATGTGGCGCTTGTATATATTTTCTCCTTGTTTGTTAAGTTACCTGCAAAGTTTGTGGCTGGGGTATCATTTGTAAGTGGCTGGCCCGGATTGATTCTGATAATTCTGGTTGTGCCTTCACTGGTGAGAATTGTAGCGCCGAGAAACAGGAGTGATAAAATTGAGGAACAAAAATGAGTTATTTAAAAAAGATTGAATTTTTTAATGATCTTGCCGAAAGGTGGGATAGGCAGGTGAATGTAGAAAAACAGAGGGAGAATTTAAGAAAGGGACTCAGACTCTTCTCTATAAAGCCACATGAACGGATAGTTGATATCGGTTGTGGAACAGGAAATCTTACGATTCTTCTTCTAAAATATCTGTCAGATAAAGGAGAGATATGTTCAATAGATATCTCCGAAAATATGATACAAAAGGCGCAGAAAAAGATTAGAGATTCGCGTGTTAAATGGTTTGTATGTAATGCCGAAAAAAGTCTACCTGTTGAAGACTTATGGGCTGATCGGGTTTTCTGTTATTCTGTCTGGCCCCACTTTGAGAGGGTAGATAATGTAATTGCAGAGATAAGAAGGGTCTTAAAAAAGGGTGGGAGATTATATATCTGGCACACACTTCCGAGGAGCAGAATAAATGATATTCATAGAGGAGCAGGTGATGCCGTCTGCAATGATGTTTTGATTCCTGCAATAGAGCTTGTATCTATGCTTGAGAACGCAGGTTTTTCCCCTGTTAATTTCAATGATGATGATGTAGAGTATCTGGTGGTGGCAGAGAAGAGATGAGCTGTAACTATTTTCTTGAGGTTTTTGGAAGCGGAAGCGGGATTATTAGAAAGGTATCTCCTGATACAAGACTTGTTTCTGGATTTTTGTTCTTCTGCTCGGTTCTAATCCTGCCTTTTAATAAATTTTTTGGCGTTCTACTTATTTTTTTAATTTCGGCAGTATGTTTTATTCTATACAGGCCTTCTTATGAGATTGTCAAAAAGACGATCATCTTTGGATTTGTAATGTTTGCCCCTCTATTTCTATTGATACCATTCATAACAGATGCTTCAGGTAAATTGTTTGAATTCAATAGATTTTTCAATATGTCTGCTTATGTAAATGTTTTGTCGTTATTCATTAAAGGACTTGTAACTATTTTGATTTTTATATCCATCTTCTCAGTGCTTCAGATGAGCGACATGGTGGATGCAATGGCATTACTTGGTCTCCCTGATTTTATTATTATGCTGATTGCACAGATTATTCAGCAGACAGGTCTTTTATATTCTGAAACATTAGAGATGGCGCAGGCGATTACTCTCAGAGGCTCAAAAAGGGGAACAAGAACACTTCTTCTATTTTCCCGTTATGCACCTATTGTATGGCTCAGTAGAATCTACTATAAAGCTAATAGAGTTTCAAATGCAATGGCAATAAGGAATTATAATAGAGTAACTATCCTTAAGAAAGACTATAAAAAGGGTGTAACAGATCTGGTTTTTATTCTGACATCCTTTTTTGTGTTTGCTATTTCTTTGGTTGTGAGGATATATCCTATCTTATGAGTAGAGAGATAATTAGATTTGAATCTGTAGATATAAGGTATCATCATACTGAGACATCTGTACTCTCAGGGATTACATTTGCTATAAAAGAACATGAGAGGGTGGCTCTTATAGGTTCAAATGGAACAGGAAAGACTACGCTTCTTCTTGCCGCGTGTGGGCTTGTAGAACATTCTGGAAAAATAGTATTTGAAGATAGGGAACTAAATAGGGATAATCTGGATTTTATCAGACAAAGGATGGGGTTTCTTTTCAGCATACCAGATGACCAGATACTTTTTCCTTCCGTTATTGAGGATATAATGTTTACTCTTTTGAGTAGAGGTGTAGATAGAGTAGAGGCAGAGAGGAAATCGTTAGAGATTCTCAAAAGTCTCGGTATGTACAACTATGCAAAGACTACACCTTATCGACTATCATACGGAGAGAGACTCAAGGTGGCTCTTGCAGGTATACTTGTAGGTGAACCAGAATTGTTGTTGCTGGATGAGCCTTCGTCGGGGCTGGATCCTCTTGCAAAGAGAAGACTTGTGGATATTCTTTTGAAATGTAATTCCGCACAGATTGTGGCGACACATGATACCGCGTTTGCACGCTCTCTGTGTAGTAGATATATCCTCCTTGAAGGAGGTAGGATTATAAGTGAAGGCTCTGATTTTGAAGATATAGATACTTACTGGGAATCGAAGATCAGTAAATCCAATAATACCCTTTAATCACAACGATCTGAAACTATTCCTTTATTTTCTGCAATGGAAGTTCTGGACGATTATAGTTTATTTATATGTTATATTAATGTATATCATATCATATGCGTATATATTACACACAGAAGTTCATAGAGGTTAAGATTGGACAATAATTGAGTGATAATTGAGATAATTGTACCTGGCACTTATTGCTGACAAAACGCCACAATATTTGATTTTTATTAATAAAATCAACACATTAGAAATAATGATGACAGGTAAAATACCTGGCACTTTATTCCTTATACTTGTTTACTAATCAGGTAATCTAAAATATCAAATGTGTCCTGATTGCGTCAATTTACCCTGATTATTTCGGGCAATTGTCTGCCTTGTAGCCGAGCTTACAAGCCTTGTTCAGTGCATCTTTTGCCTCTTTGGGTTTCTTGGTGTCTGCATAGATTTTGCTCATAAGTGCCCAGCTCTGATAATAAGTTGGATAAAGGTCCATTGATTTTTTAAGATGCATCAGGGCAAAATCATAGTTCTTTAATTTATAAAAGTATTCAGCAAAGGCGTAATATGTAAGATAGTGGTCAGGATTGCTATTTATCAGATCTTTTAATGCCTCATCAGCTTTGTTTAATTCTCCGTCGGCTATGAGTTTCTGTATTTCGGATAAATCCGGTGGTCCTCCCTTGCCGCCGAGCGTAACATTTGAACCCATCGCCTGTGCATCGTTGCAGGATGCCTGAACTCCAAGTTTGCAAGCCTTTTCAAATGCCTTTTTTGCCTCTTCCTGATTTCCCATACTGTTATAAGCGAGTCCGAGTTTATCCCAGAGATTTCCATTCTTTTTGTTTACTTCAAGACCTTTCTTGTAATATTCAATTGCCTTTTCATAATTGCCTTTCATAGACCATTCATATCCCGCCTCTTCGAGAGCTTTAACATTTTTCGGATCTATTGATACAGCCTGTTCAAAGGCTACAAGTGCATCATCGTATTTTGCCTGAGATTGATATATTTTGCCCTGCTGGTAGTAGTAGTCAGATGTGCCCTCTTTGTATGGGTTTTTCATAACAGGTTTTGTTTTACCGCCAACTCCAGCTCCCAGATTGCCGGCGTTCAGGTCATTGCAGGATGCTTTTACTCCAAGGTCACAAGCCTTTTTAAAATAATCCTTTGCCTTCTCAGCATTTCCAAGATTTTTGTAGATAACTCCAGCGAGATCTAATGCGCCAGCAAAGGTGGGTTTGAGAGTTACAACTTTTGTAATGTATTGGGCTGCCTCCTGATATTTTCCTTCAGAATTGTAAATTTCAGCGAGTCTTTTTAATGCTCCAACATGTTCTGGGTTTGATGCGAGCACCTTGCCAAAAAGATCCTTCGCCTTCTCCTTGAAACCCGCATAGTAATAGTCATCAGCCTGTAGGTAAATATCCTCGGTTGTCTCTTTCTTTTCTCCAGCAAAAGCGGAAGAAAGTAAGAGTACACCCACTAGCACAAGAACCATTTTTCTTTTCATTGATACTCCTTTCTAATGTTGTTCTATTTTGTCTGCCTTCTGATAATATTCGTTCAATTCTTTCTTTATTTCTTCTATTCGAACTTTTAGTTTTTCTACCTCTTCTTTTAATGATGGAATCTGGGTAATGAGTGCACGTTGAGATTTGTATCCAAGTTCTTTTACTGTCTCATCGAGCTGTTTACTTAATTCTTCTATTTTCTTTTTGTATTCTCTTAACAGGTCTTTATTTTTTGTGGCATCATTTTCTTTTGAGCTGGTGTTTTCTTCAGGCTTACTGTTCAGGTTTTTAGATGCAGGACGAATCTCCTGTAAGTCAGGAGGCAACTGTTTCTGCTCTTTCTTCTTTTTTTCATATTCTTTTACATATTTATCTCTAATGGAGGCAGGAAGTTTGTATGGAGAGTCAACAATGTACTCATTTCCCTGTTCGTCAGTATATCGATATAACTCCTGAGGTGAGATTTCATAAGAAAAAAGAAACAACAATATAGGGAATAGATATCGCAAAATCATGCCTTCCTATTCTGATTTTTTCCTTCAATTCTTATAAAAGCATCTCCGGTTTCGTGAGCGATATAATTTAAGATGTTGAGGTCATCCATATTAAAAGGTGTGTTATCTTTCTTGTTTATTAACTCTATTGCACCAAGAGTCTGTCCTTCATACTGAATGGGGGCACACAGGATAGATCTTGTTGGAAAACCTATGGATTTCGATATTTTATCAAACCATCTTTTATCCTTACTAACATCTGATATCGCAAGGCTTACACCTACGTCCACACAGAATCCTACTATACCTTTTCCTATCGGCACCTTAAACTTTTTTAGTTCCTCGCTCTTTGGACCTCTGGTTGCGATAAAGGAGAGATCTGTCTCTGAGAGGTCTGCATAAAGTATCGACCCTGCCTCTGCCCCAATCTTTTTCATTGCGAGGTCCAGCATAAAGTTGGCGGCATCTTCCCGGGTATTGGAGTTGTTATATACTTCATACACTTCTGTGAAGAGAGATGTCATAATTGATTCTATGTTGGAGGAGAGTTTTGTGTCCTTTCTTCCGATATCTCTTTGAGGTTCTTTTATCTCCTTTACCTCTTCAATGTTTGCGTCTATTTTCTTTACAGGTTTTTCAACAGGTTGGTATTGTCCTGTCTGACTTTTCTTTCTTATCTCTTCCGGGGCGACTTTAATAGTTGGGGCGACAGGTGCGGCTGCAATCCTGGCGGGTTGGGCATCTTTTTTTATTTCTACTTTTGGTGTTGTGACGACGGAAACAGGGGCTTTTGGTGCCTCCTGGGCAGGTTTGGGTTCGGGTTGTTTTACAGGAGCAGGCGGTGGAGCTACCTGTGGAGATGGTTGTGTGCTAACAGGCTTAGGTTGTTCTACGGCCGTTTTTGGTGTTTGAGCCTGCTGTGCTGGTTGTTGGGGTGCAGCCTGTGGTTGAGAATCTTCAATCTCTTTTATTGAAAAAGCCCTTCCGGTATTTGGATCTGTTATTTCAACGGAGCCGTCCTCCTTAAAATCGCACATAATATTTGAGCCGAGTTCTGTCTTCTCTCCGACTTTTTGCCTGCCGAGTTGTAAGGCAATCATCCAGTTTTCTGCCTCCACCTTAATCTGTAGATTGGGCATTCCGGGTGCTGGTGATGGAATATAAACAAGAAACTTTGCCATAAAAGAACTCCTTTTGCGATTACTGTTTTTTCAAATATGTTTCAATCTCTTTTATAAAATCTTTAAGGTAGATTGTGGGTTCTGGCGTAGAGATTTTTTCTACAACAAGCTTCCCCTCTTTATCAAAACTTCCAAGGCCGAGTTGAGAGATATCTCGTGTAATCTTTTCTTCCCCTGTTTTTGGGTCTTTTATAATTGAGAATTTTGCCTGAGAAAGGGCGAGTAGGTATCGGAATTCTTCACCTCTGGTAAGAAAAAGCAACACTTTTTCGTCCTGAATCAATCGGGCATCGCCTGTAATAAATAGATGCTGATCTTTGAATTTTCCACCTATCTGTCTGACTTTTATCTCTCTCTCCTTTGATTCACCCTTAATCCATTTTTCAACGACGATTGTGGTGAGAGTGTATGGTGTGCGCTGCTTCTCATCAAAAACATAAGATATATCCTTTACTTTTCCTATGATAATCTCATCAGCCTTCTTAGTAAGTTCCTCGTTGGAGAGCTTAACAGCCACAGATGCAAATAGTGATGATGCTGCAAAAATAATAGTCAACAATAAAAAAATAGAATACCTGTTCATCTTAAACTCCTTGTATTTCACATAACAACGGATAGATTATACAGGTAAAAACATATATTAGTCAAATGAAAATTTTCCTGAATATGTTTTGGCTGAATATGTTTTGGTGCCTCAACTCTTTTCTTCTGATTCCTTTTAGATTGGTCAATGTAAAAAAAAGAGTGACAATTTGACCTCAGAACGCTTATCTTCTTACCTTATTTCATAATTCAAAATTTAAAATACTCTCCTGCATACCTGTATTACTATTGAAATTATCTTGACTTTATTTTATTTACAATTAAATTATTAAAGGTTGTCTTTTTAATGATAAAGGAAGATTATGGCAGAGAAAGAAAAAGAGAAGGATATCCTTGAAAAAGGTCAGATTGAAACTGTTGAAAAGGCGGAGAATGCCCTCAAGGACTCATTAAAGTTTGAAAACTTTGTCTCCAAAAATGGAGATGTTGCCCAAACCTCAGAAAAACCAGAGTCTCAAGAAGATAAGAAGCCTTCAGACAAAGAAGACAGGAATTCTGATGAGCATATAAACACGGGTGTAACAGCAGAAGAGTTTCAAAAATTACAGGAGGAGTATAAAGAGACAAAGGAGCTTCTGTTGAGAGTTGCTGCAGATTTTGAAAATTATAAGAAAAGGGTGGCAAAAGAAAAAGAGGAGATTGTAAAGTATGCTAATGAATCAATTTTAAAAGAATTACTCGATACAGCAGATAATCTTGAATTGACTCTTCTGCATAGCCAGAGTACAGCCGTAAAAAGTGAAGATCTTATAAAAGGATTCGAGATAACCTTAAAAGGGTTTATGGAAATCCTTAAGAGATTTGGTGTGGTACCTCTTGATATGAAGGATAATCTCTTTGACCCAAATTTTCACGAGGCTATATCCGCTGTTGAGAGTAATGATATTCCAGCAGGACATATAGTCAAAATAGAGAGAAAGGGGTATATGTTGAGAGACAGGTTATTGAGACCTGCACTGGTCGTTGTTTCAAAAGGCGCACCTTCCAATAATTCTGACGCTCCAGAAGTTGAGGATAAGCCACTTGAGCATATTTGTATAGCAGAACCAGAGCCAGAAAAAAATAATCAGGGGGATATATGAGTAAAATTATTGGCATAGACCTTGGTACAACAAACTCCTGTGTTGCAATTATGGAAGGCGAAGAGTTTATGGTCATACCAAATAACGAGGGAGGTAGAACCACGCCTTCAATAGTTGCTTTTAGTGAGATGGGAGAGCGACTCGTTGGACAGATTGCTAAGAGACAGGCGGTTACAAATCCTGAAAACACCATTTATGCGATTAAGAGAATGATGGGCAGGAAGTTTGATGATCCCGAGGTTCAGGAGACAAAGAAACTTGTTCCATATACAATTATTCAGTCTGAGAATGGGGATGCATGGGTTGAGGTGAGGGGTAAGAGATATTCTCCACCTGAGATCTCTGCCATGGTACTTTCTGCAATGAAACAGTATGTGCAGGATTATCTTGGAGAGGAGGTCAAGGAGGCAATAATTACCTGTCCCGCATATTTCAATGATGCCCAGCGGCAGGCTACCAAGGTGGCAGGACAGATCGCGGGTCTTGAGGTGCTGAGAGTAATAAATGAACCAACTGCGGCAGCACTTGCTTATGGGGTGGAAAAGAGGGGGTCAGGGACAATTGCTATTTTTGACCTTGGCGGCGGAACCTTTGATATAACAATACTTTCTATAGAAGATGGTGTTTATGAGGTCAAGGCGACAAATGGTAATACATTTCTGGGCGGTGAAGATTTTGACAGAAGGATT
>JBBISZ010000086.1:0-9552 GCA_037441045.1 Deltaproteobacteria bacterium
GTCAGGTACATTTCAATGCCAGTAAAATTTAACATATATATTTTTTGCAATAAAAACAAGAGATTAAGTATAGGAAACTTGATAGAATCAGGGAATCAGGAATAAAGTATCTGGCACTCATTTGTGTAGGTACCCCATTATCGGAAATATGGCTCTGGACAATTTTATTTAATATTATACTCCAAATAACCTTCGCTGCTAATTAACCAAGTTTGGAATAAAATTATAAGTGCCAGTTACTTATTACTTTTCCTTATTACTTTTAGTTATTATTTCCCATTTTTTATCTAACACTTTGATATTATTGGCATAAATTAAGATATCCTGAAAATATTCGATAAAGAGTGCCAGATACAATTTGCAACCTAATATAACAATGAAAGCAACATAGGCAATAGGTAAACCACATAAGAATAATGCAAACTTTGGTACCATGTATAATTTGACCCAGATAAAGCAGACCATTGTGCATATATACATAATGAGAATTAAAAAATGAGTATTTAACAACAAATATTAGCTCTAAAAAAGTGAGAAATAAGGTAACTAGCACTAGTTCCCTTTCCTCTTATTGATTTTTAGCACTGATTTATCACATTTATGGCATTTAATAAAATATTTTGCAGGGGTGAATAAAAAGTGCCAGGTACATATTTGATGGGAAGTAAACAGATAATATTGGATTTTTGAACATAATATCAATATATTAAATCCCAAGACGCAGAAATTGACACCAGAAAAAGTAAATGGCACTTATAGGTAACTGGCACTTTTTTGTAGAAAAAAAATTGGTAGATTTGCTGGAGAATATGTTTATTTAGAGATATGAAAGTAACATATAAAATCTATGTGTAAATGTACCTGGCACCTGATGCTTGTATTCTTGTATTGGGAAGTTACCTTATACTGATAGGAGGAAAGCTGTGTATAATGTTGATTTTACTAATAATATCAATATGTTAGAGATTTGGAAGGGGAACAGAAATACCTTGCACTTATTTGTAATATAACTCAATATGATTTATAAAAAAAGTGCTATGTAGACGATTTATTTAGAATGATAAACAAAATGTAAAAGTACCTGTCACTTTACATAATAACCGTAAAAACTATATTGGAATTGTACCTGGCACTAATATGAGAAAAAATGGGTTGTTAATCTAATAAAATTCTTCAATTATATCAACGAGTTAGAGAAACAATAGTGAGCAATAACAATAGGAAAAATGATAGCAAAAAGTAACTGGCACCTACAGAGCAAATAACAAATGTTCAAGCGACAGGTGGTGCAAATTATTCTCAAGTTTATAGGGAAGAAAACTTTAGATCGATTAAATGATTATTTTAAAACCTCCAACCTCTAAAAATGACAATAGAGTATATCGCAATAAAACTTGGTGGAACGATAAAAGTTTGAAATGAAAAAATTAGAATACAATTTCTGGGATATGAATAATATGAATGGTATTAAAACCTACAAATCAGGAGGGGTAAAATGCTTTATATTGGCGTGGACCATCAGAGGAAGTTATTTGCGGTTGTGTATACAGTGTTGAAGAGAGGATATGAATTTAAGGAAATAAAAAGCGCACTCGTCTTCAAAAATAATTAATGTCTTACGACATTCAATTAGAGTTTAAGGAAGTGCGCCCGAATTTACAAAATGTGGTAAAAGCCCGCCAAAATATTTTATAACAATAAGAAAGGGGAATACATGATGTTTAAAAAAATACAAGGTTAGAAAATGCTTGAGAATGTTTAAAATAAATCCTGATGATGTATTCCAATTTTTTCAAAGAAGATTATTTTGGACAGCAATGATAATATCTTTGAATCAGCTGGAACAGGAGTGAATAATCCTTGAATATATAGAGAGAGGGATCAGCGTAGATTTACCCTCCTTGCAATCTATAAGACTGATGTCCTTGCTATACTTGCTGATTTCTGCCATAAGTTCATCTCTGGTCAATTGATATGTGTTTTCAGGTAGAATTACTCTAAAAGAGAAAGAGTTTCTTTCATATCTGTAAAGATACCCCTCGATTCTGAAATTTGTAGAGAGCATTTTAAGTATCTCTTCAAATTTTCCTATTCCTTTATATCTTACGAGGAATTCTATCTGATTGGTTCTATTTGTGTACTGAAAAAGTATATCTCTAATACTGTTGTAATCTATAGTAGAATTTATCAGGTGGACACCTTCATTATTAACTGTTCTTATAATCCATGATTTGAAGTCAAAGATTTCATTCTTTTTATAACCTATATGAAGAATTGACTCACTGTTCTCTTCATTGCCAGTATATAATGCTACAAATTCAAGTCTTATATTCTTTGTGGCGAGAGAGGCAATGGCTGAGAAGAGATTTTTTATTCTTATGCAGGAGAATGAGATTATCTGTAGATCTGTCCTTATGGGAATAATTTTTAGATTGAGACTAATAGGATAGAAGAGATTGCTACCTGCCAGAATTAGAAGTCTATTGGTGTCTGAACCTGTTGCCATTCTCGGTGCACAGATAGAGGAGTAGCGTCTTCCATCAGGGAGAATCCCATCAACACCCCTTATATTGGATGCGAGATCAGATTGATAATAGTTCATAGCGGGGATATGATAATTTGAGATCCAGTCCCTGAATTTGTACTGGGGATTATTCAGAATGGGAGGAAAGTAGTATCCCAGGGAGAAGCCCTCTGAATTGAGGTACTTCTCAGCCTTAAGTATATTATACTCCGAATCCACCTCGCATAACTGTGATTTATTATTGATTTTGATATTCTGGTTTATGGGTCTGTATTCAAAAATTATCTGTGGATTGGGTGAATCAACAAATGAGAGCCTTACCTTATACTTTTTGATAATTTCGTATATTTTGTTTATGTCCTCAGAATGCATGGCGCATATATATAGTTTCTGACTTTTTTCAGAATATTGAGCATGTATTCCTGTATTTAGAAATTTCTCAAAGATTTCAGGAAGAATCTTATTCATGATCTATCACCAAAAAATTTACCTCTATTCATAATATTATTTGGGTCAAAACTCTTCTTAAGTATTTTGTATAATTCAACATTTTCGCCAAGTTGCTTTTTAAGGTGTGATACCTTTGAGAGTCCGATGCCGTGGTGATGACTGACAGTTGCACCCATTTTTACGACCGTATCAAGTGCGGTCTTCCATATAAAATCATAATTTTTTATGCCGTCCTGATAATCTTTTGCCTTTGATGCAATTGTGAAATAGATTGAGCATCCATCTTCATATGCATGACTGAAATGTGCCATTAGAAATGCCCTGTCCTGAATAACCTTCTTTACCTCGTAGTAGAGGTCGACAATTCTATCCCATGTTGTGGCTATTTCCATGGTATCAACAAATCCACCTGCATAGAAAATGCGAGGCTGCTTATATGATATGGAATATCTATTTTTCTCCCATCTTTTTGCCGGCTGTTCACCCATATCCTTTCCACCATGTTTTTCGGATATCTTCTTTGATGTCAATTCGGAGTATTTTACATATTCATTTTCATTACCTGAGTGGAGAAGAACCATCAGGCATCCCTGAGTAAAAAACTGAGAGAGTGAGTTTAATATCTGTGGGTATGAGAGTATTTTGCTCAGGAATATATCAGACAGATCTCCATTGAGATCATCTATGAGATTTTTTAGTGTACTATCTGCCTTTTTTGAGGGGTCGGTATGGTGTCCCAATGCAATGAATGTATCAAGTTCGTCGTATAATCTTATGACAATTCCACCCACATCATTTTGAATAGAAAGGAAGAATAGGTCTTAAATCTTGGGAGGTAATTTAGTCTCAACTCTGCCTGATAGATTATTCCGAGTGTCCCTTCACTACCTACAAAAAGCTGGTTCAGATCACCTGCGATATCTGAAGAAATAATACTGGATGTGTCAATAATCTCTGATGAGCCAGTAACTGCCTTGATGGAGATAACCATATCCTCTATTTTTCCGTATTTTGAAGATTCCTGTCCAGCCGAGCGTGCGGCGAGCCATCCGCCAACGGATGAACAGTAGATTGAGGAAGGGAAGTGCCCGAGTGTAAAACCCTTGTTGTTAAGTTGTATCTCCAGAGGATATCCTATGGCTCCAGCCTCAACATCAAGTATCAGACTCTGATAATCTACATTTATAATGCGGTTCATTCTCTTCAGGTCTACAATTATACTTCTGCCTGTACCTGCCGGGATAGTAGCACCACATACACCTGAACCTGCACCAAATGGGATGATATTGAGGTGATTCTCATTTGCTACCTTAACTATCTCTATAATCTCACTCGCATCTTTGGGCCAGACGATAAGTTCGGGTCTATGTTCAAATACACCAAACTTTGAACCAATTACCTCTCTGGGCCAGAGGTCTCTGTTGTAAAAGATGATGTCTCTATTTGAATCTGAGACCCATCTCTCGCCCAGAAGGGTTGATAATCTCTTTTTGATTCTGGAAAAGTCTCTTTCCATTTCTCAGGGCACAAACTGCATCTTAAATGCAGATAGCAATCCCCTCCAGATAAATATAAGTGCAATAATTGTAGCAATCAGTATAAGCACAATTTTTATAACTGTCTTTCTGCTATCTTCAATAGTCTTTTTGTGGATCTTGTTTTTATAGAGCCTCTCTATAGATTTATTTGAGAGGGTCTCAAGCATCTCATTGCATATATCGGGGTATTTTTCTCTATTCCGTTTGTAAAAATCTATCAAATCCATCTCTATATCATTCTCTATTGCAAAATCTATTGCGAGATTATGAAGATTCTTATTTGTAAAGTCGTTTTTTAGGGGGGAGAGAAGAAGTTCAAATCTCTCTTTTATTTGAGGATCCATTACTGTATCTCCATAACAGGAGCGGGCATAAATGTAAGTATAAATATCATCAGACATAAATATGCAACAATTTTATGCCTTGTGTCAAGATTAATATCAGCATCTGATCTGAGCGGAGGATGTCTGAGTCCTATTATAAAAAAGCTTAAAAGTCCCCAGAAGAGCCATCCGGGCCAGAAGAATATTCCAAAAAAGATTAGAATGAGAAATATTCCGCGAGATATCCATATGGCTTTGTCTTGAAATAATGCGTATGCTATATGTCCTCCGTCAAGTTGTCCTACAGGTAGTAGATTTAGCGATGTTACGAGCATTCCGAGCCATCCAGCAAAACCTACAGATGTAAGATTTACATCATATCCAGAGGGGATTTTGCCAAAAATGAAATAGTTGATCAATTTTAAGATAAGGGGGTCTCCAAATCTAATCCCTCCCTCAGGGAGGTCTGCAAGAGGGATCAATTTGGAGCCTGAAGTTGCATAGATCAGAGCCGCTGTTGCCACTATAAATCCAGCGATAGGACCGGCTGCACCAATATCAATAAGTGACTTTCGGCTGTTTATCGGTGATTGCATCTTGATGACAGCACCAAATGTGCCGACCCCAAACGGGGCAGGGATAAAGTATGGCAATGACGCATTTACTCTGTATCTTCTCGCCATAAGGAAGTGTCCCATCTCGTGAGTGAGTAGTATTGTCATAAGGGTGAGTGCAAAGGGAAGTCCTTTGATAAGAGATTTTATCGGGTATCTTAAAAACTCAATTGTGGTTACACCTTCCATACCTGCACCCGCCATTGTTGTTGTAACTATGGTAATTAAGAATAGGGTAATATTTAGTACAGGCAGTTTTTTTACAGGCGGTTTGTATTGTGGATATAGTCTACCATCCCTTGTAATTAGATCAGGAATTTGGACTTCTTTATTTTCTTCTTGCATCGGCTAAATATTCCTCTTTTTAAGTTCATCGTATATATCTCTGTACATATATAGAGAACCAGTAATGAGTATCAGATGATCACTAAAATCGCAACATGCTTTTGTAATGGCGGAATGTATATCCATTATCTCATATTTATTCAGATTTAGTTTTTTAGATATATTTTGATAGTCTTCGGGTGTGCAGGAGAGGGGATGCAGATTAGGTACAAAAATAATATGTCCTGTAATATTGTTGAGCATTTTAATTTTTTGTTCGGGTTGTTTGTTCTTGAGACTTGAAAATATTAAGATGATCTTTCTATGATTTCTATTGTAAATCATTAGAGCCTCAATAAGTTTTTTTATACCATCTAAATTGTGAGCACCGTCGTAGATTATAAGAGGGGATTTTGAAAATATCTCAAATCTACCACTAAAATTAAGCCTTTTAAGGGTATATCTGATTTTCTGTATGTCTATCCTGAAATTGTATATTTCTGCGAGCGCAAAGAATCCCGATAAGGCGACTGATATGTTTGATATCTGATAGCGAGCGGGAAAAGAGATTTTGAGATTATTTAATTTTGTATCTCCATATATGTAGTCAAATGTCTGGAAGCCCTCTTCAAAAGAGATATTTGTTGCAAAAAAGTCTCTATTGTACAGAAGCAGTCGTGCATTCTTTTTTTTGCATATATTTGAGAAAGTCTTAATAAGATTTCTCTGACTTATTCCTGATACCACAGTGTTTTTATACTTTATTATTCCTGCCTTCTCTTTTAGAATTTCAACGTTTGTATTTCCCAGAAATTCTCTGTGATCTTTAGAAATATTTGTAATGATCTTGAGGTCGGGCTCAAAACAGTTTGTGGCGTCCAATCTTCCACCCATTCCTACTTCATAAATGGAGAAATCTGCCTTTCTGTCCTTAAAATACTGAAAGGCAATGAGCGTTTCAAATTCAAACAGTGTTAGATTGTATTTATCCGCGAGATATCTCAGATGAGCAATATAGTTGTTTAGTTCTGTATCGGAGATTGTTCTATCATCTATTCTGTATCGTTCATTTAAGTCAAGAATATGAGGGGAGGTATATAGTGCTGTCCTGTAACCGTGCGAACAGAGTAGCCTATAGAGAGTATATGAGGTTGATCCCTTGCCGTTTGTACCTGCGATCACCGCACCTTTTTGTGTTCTTTCAGGGTTGTTTATCTCAGAAAGTGCGGCTTTGAGTCGATAGAGTCCTGGAATTATTCCTCGTGATTTAAGTTGTTCAAGATATGGGTGATTCTGCATCAAAGTAGAAATCTATCATTTGAATTTAAGAAGACGATATTAGACTTTAAAAGTCTGTTTGTCTCACTTTTCAGGGTTTCGATATAGAGAGGTTTCATATGATATAAAAAAATGGGTATATCCCTTTTATTAATCTTTTCAAGTTCATTTTTAAGCATCAGCGGCGTCAGGTGTTTGCTGTCTATTGCGATGTCTTTTTGTGATTCAGGAAAGGAAAGTTCTATAAATATACACTTCAGATTCTCCTCTCTGTTTACAAATTGCCACAACTTTTCAGTTGGTCCTGTATCGCCACTTATTGCAAATGAGGCTTTATTATCTTTTATAATAAATCCCATTGTCTCAACTGTATGGTTAACCTTTACTGGCAGAACAGAGAGAGAGTTAATCTGGTTTATCTTTTCGGATTTCAGGAGTCTATATCTGATTGTGGGATTTTTTTTCAACGGAATTCTTGTAAAATCTGGCCAGAGAAGGTCGTTGAATAGGTGTCTTTTTAGTACTGATATGGTATGTTTGCTTCCCCAAATATTAAGAGGCTTTTTTCTTTTTTTTACAATGAGATCTGAAATCATAGCGAGATCTTTGATATGATCTATGTGAGGGTGGGTGAGAATAACATCCTCAATTTTTATTATCTCGTCAATATTTAATAGAGATACTACCGCACCCGCATCCACAAGAGTCTTCTCATTTACAAGGATAGATGTTGACCTAAATCTATTATAATCCCCGCCCGATGCACCTAATATTTTTATCTCCATAATTATTCCTCCCCAAATTTTTTCTTCATCTCAAGATATTCGAGATACTCACTGAGCAACTGACGATTGAGGACTTTGATGCCGTTGTTGGTAATCTCAACAAGTCCCTTTCTAATGAGTTTATCCAGATCTTTGCTCAATTCATCGTAAGGCTCATCCAACCATTCGGCTATATCTGCGAGGGTGAACTGAACCTGATAATTATTTTCTATGGACTGATTAATAAGATAGTGAATAAATCTACTTTCACGATCTTTGAGCATAAGGTTTTCAATGTGTGTATCAGTCTCATCAAGCCTCTGTGCGAGCTTCTTTATAAATCTAAATGAAATTTCAGGGTTTTGAAAGAGCATCTTTTCAAAGATTTCAGGTTCCAATACGATAAGCATACTGTCATCAATGGCTGTAGCAGTGGCGGTTCGGGGTTTGTTGTTTATAAAAGACATCTCGCCGAAGAAATCGCCAGGGCTTGATAGTATTGAAAGGGTACGCGATCGGTTTCTAAGATTTCTTGTAAGTTTGATCTTACCCTGCTGTAAGATAAAAATCTCTCTTGAAAGGTCACCCTGCCTGAATATAAGAGTGCCTTTACTAAATCGTTTTCCATACTTTTCAAGAAGTGAGTTGTCGTATGACATCTTATCTCCCTCTTATTTAGTCTTCATTGTAAATACACCATCCCAGTTATCGGGTGGTGGCTCATCTTTAAATATATCAAGTCTCTGTAAAAAGACCCTCGATGGTTTGTCTTCGCCTCTCAGTCTTATAGTCTCTTCAAATTTTACCTTTGCCTCATCAAACTTCCTCTCGCGGTAAAGTCTCAGTCCCTCTTCAAAGGTTTTTACCCATTCTGGTGTCTCTTGAAAAGTGGACTTTTCTGCAATTATCTCATAAATTTTAACAGGCTCTTTCTTCCCTTTTACTCTAATATAGTCAAGTTCTCTTACAATAAACATATTGTTTAGATGATTTATAGTGCCTTCGGAGGCTATGATATTTGTTCCATATTCTTTGTTGGTCCCCTCCAGCCTTGAACCGAGATTTACCTGGTCCCCGATGGCTGTGTATTCAAATTTTACTTTTGAACCCATATTGCCCACTACCATTTCACCAGTATTTATTCCAATTCCGATGTTTATCTCGGGTAGACCTCTCTTTGACCATTCTTCTCTAAGTTTTTTCAATACCTCTATCATCTCCAGAGATGCCCTTGTGCAGTTTATAGCATGGTCGGGAGAGTGAAGTGGTGCCCCGAATATTGCCATTATGCCATCGCCCATATATTTGTCCAGAGTACCATTGTATTTAAAAATTATCTCAGTCATCGGATTGAGATATTCATGAAGAAGACCCACCAGCATTTCAGGAGGAAGTTTTTCTGAAATAGTGGTAAATCCTCTTATGTCAGAGAAGAATACAGTTAGTAGCCTTTTTTCACCTCCAAGTTTGAGCTGATTGATATCTTTCATAATTTCATCAACCACCTGTTTGGTCACATAATAAGCGAATGCCTTTCTGATCTTTCCCTTCTCCTTTTCCTCAGTAACATATCTGAATGTAGCAATTACAATTATAAGTAATAACATTTCAGACATACTGATTGTAAGTTTTGTGTAATATCCTTTCAGGAATAATATGTAGACTCCAGATATATATAGTAATATCAAACCAATAGCGATTATTATTCCGTAGTGTAGTCTTGTTTTGGATAGGAGG
>JBBISZ010000087.1:0-9472 GCA_037441045.1 Deltaproteobacteria bacterium
CCCTTCTCATCTTCCCCTCCTTTGTAATAATAACACATTGCCTCTTTCTTTTCTAACTTTTCATAAGCACATTATACCAAAAAAACAAGTCAAGTAAGATTTCTTATTTGATAGACTTTCTTGATCAAAATATTGTGCATCCTAATCCATTCAGAATAAATTTAGGATAAAAAAGACTGAAATATCTATATTTTTCAAACTTTCTCCAATCATCAAACAATTTCGCACATTATCAAGGTTTAATAAAAATAATTTTTATAAAAGACAAATAAAGCTATTGAACTTGATCACTGAACAGGAGAAAGAACAGTCAAATTTAAGAGATATTTAAATAATTTGATAGTCTTATTTTGAAACGGTAGTACTAATGCAGTATTTATTTTATACTGATAGATCTTTATAATCTAAAATTATTCTCAACAGCAATATTTTCCTCTTAAATTAATATTCATATATACAGAATTTTCTCTACAATTTTTGTGGCTTTAAACCTTACCTTTCAATTGGCGGCAGATCTACCGGCGCAGGAGTTGTAGGCTTTGGTGCAGAAGTTACTGGTGAAAGCTCCTTATAAAACAATAGACACATTACAATTATTGATGTGGGGCTCAAAGAGGCTGAACTCAACTGAATTGAGACAATCTGTATATTTACCTCTGATAGCCATCTGTTTATCTCTTCTTCAAAATATCGGGATATTATAGTCTCAAATCCACCCGGAACCGATGAAGTAACATTCCTTGTAAAAACCTTTACCTTCATAGATTACCTCTCCTTGGCTTAAAAAGATATTTAAGATTATAATTCAAATTCTTATATTATTCCAGATAATATTTACAATTATCTAATACATATCAAAGTATATCAGAATACAGAAAAAACAATAATGCATTAGATCTGTCAAAATTTGTCTCAAATTTTTATAAAATTTTTAGTTGTAGAAGGAATTTTAATAATATATAGGTTGTTTATATTATATATTCGGGTGTCTTCTTTCTAAACAAATCCGAATATTAAAATTGTATAAAAACGAAAAGAGATTCGTTGTGGATACAAAAAAAGATATTACCTATAAGCCTGATATCCAGAACCTCCCGATTCCAGATGCGATGCACAGGGAGTATGGATTTATCATAAGATGGATTTTTGATAAATTTTTTTCAAAGATAAAATTTCCTGATCCAGAGATCGAAAAGATAAGATCTGCAAGCAGAGAAGGGACTGTAGTATATACAATGCTTTCAAGGTCTTTTCTGGCATTTTTGTATCTCAATTTTATCTTTGCAAAATTCGGTCTACCTCTCGCTCGTTTTGTCAATGGATTGAAACTCTGGCTATACCAGCCTATTTCAAAGCTTTTAAGGTTAAGTAAGATTAGCATCAGAGGTGTAACCGGCAAACCATCTGAACTCAAACATAGGCTAAATGTTCTCACCAGGGCTGGCGAATCTTCTTTGATCTTTTTAAGGAAACCCAAATTTATTATAAGGCCCAATGTATACTATGATATCGATTTTATTGAAACCCTGATAGAAGCCCAGAAAGAGTCGGAAAGACCTATTATTCTGGTGCCAATTGTTATTGCATTTCATAAAAAGCCAATAAGCGAAAAGCCTGGAATATTGGATATTATTCTTGGAGAAAGGGACTCTCCCACTCTACTGAGGGAAATCTTTACAATGTTATTTTATCACAGAGATGGAGAGGTAAGATTGGGTGACCCTATCAATCTAAAAGAGGTTCTATCAGAGATGGAATCACGCAGCAATGATGCAATCTCCCGAAGAGTCAGGTACATTATCTACAAAAACATAATGAAAGAAAAGACAGCGATAACTGGTCCTATAAAGAGAGAACCCGATAGTATTCAACGGCTTGTACTCAACGATTCACTCGTGGTCGATACCATCAAAAGACTCTCAGCAACCGGAAATGAAAGTGCATCTCAATTGCAGAGGAGAGCAGAAAAGATTATTAAGAAAATGGCAAGTAATCTGGACTATAATTACATAAAATTTCTGGATATTACCTTAAAGGCAATCTGGAAAATTACGGGTATAAAACTTGAATACAACATGGATGGGATTGAGAGATTAAAAGAGACATTGAGGCGTGCCCCTGTTGTATTATGCCCTATGCACCGTTCTCATATAGACTATCTGATAGTATCCCAGATACTTTATGCAAATGATATGATTGTACCTCATATAGCAGCGGGTGATAATCTTACATTCTGGCCTATGGGACATATCTTTAGAAAATCTGGTGCATACTTTATAAGAAGAACCTTCAAGGGTGATGAGCTCTACATCAGTATCTTTAAGGCATATATGAAGAGGCTGCTCAAAGATGGATGGACACAGGAGTTTTTTATTGAAGGCACCAGAAGTCGTACAGGTAAGACACTCCAGCCAAAACTCGGACTCCTTTCATATATGGTAGAGGCTTACCTCGATGGTGCATCTGAAGATATCTACTTTGTTCCTATATCAATCCTATATGAAAAGGTAATCGAGGCAGGTTCATATGCAAAGGAGAGGCTGGGCAAAGAAAAATCAAAAGAGGATTTTAAGGGGCTGGTTAAATCGACAACTGTACTTACATCAAAATACGGAAATATATATGTTCAATTTGGAGAACCAATTTCCTTAAAGCAATTCCTGTTTGAGAGAAATTCCGAAAGGGAAGAAGACCCGGAAAAAAAGAATAAATCAGACATACTTGCTCTCGGTTATCGAATCGCCTATGAGATCAACAGGATTGCAACTGTATCACCTTCAGGTCTCGTAAGCACCATTATTCTTCAGGAGAGCAGGAGATGGTACACTCTCTCTGAAATAGAAAAATATGCAAACTTCCTTCTTGGTATTGTCTCAAAAAAAGAGGAAATAAAGATAGCCTCATCACTCAATAACATTCGGGATGCAATTGAGGAGACCTTAAAGAGGTTTATAAACGATAGAAGTATCATTGCCAAAGAGAATATGGAAGGTGAACTGGTGTATAAGGCGAATGAAAGTAAAAGATTTATGCTCGATTATTATAAGAATGGCTTTATACATTTCCTATTAAATCTATCTATCGCCTCCTGTTCAATTTTGACATTTGAAAAATACAGATGCCACAGGGATGAGATCTTTGAAAGATCCAGAAGGTTAAGGGAGATATTAAAAAATGAGTTCATCTTCAAAGTGAATACAGAGTTTGACAAAGAATTCGAAGAGGAATTTAAAAATGCTCTGAGTATGAATTTTATAAGGTTAGAAGATTCAATTGTGATACTAAACACCGAGTATGTTGATTATGCTAAACTTTTATCCAGTTTTTTGACATCCCTTCTGGAATCGTATCTGATTCTGGTTGAATACCTCCTGACTGATGAAGTTGAGGAAATGGATAAAAAATCAACAATAAAGAGACTTCTTCCTTTTGGGATGTCCATGTATGACAGGGCAAAACTCAACAATATGGAATCTATATCAAAAGTTACATTTGAAAATGCCATTGAATATCTTATCTCAACTGGAATTCTGACAAAAAATGATATTGATAAAAAATCTCCGACAATTTTACTTAATGTTGAGAAAAAAGCAGAACTATCTCGTCTGAGAGATGACCTGCTTATGTTTCTCGGGTATCATCTTTGAGTCCAAATCTCTTGATATCTCTAATTAACAAATTTTTATCTCTGGCATAATCGGGTGCAATGATATACTCTGCTCTCGCATCTGTTGTTAATCTATGGATGACTATTTCTTTATTGAGTCCTCTGAAAAAAAGTCTATAAAGACTGATTAACTCTTCTTTACCAGCAGGAAGATATTGACCACTTTTATACATATCTGCAAGAGTAGTATCTCTTAAAACAACTATATTATGAATCTTTACTCCTGAGACTCCATTTTTCCCCAGCCATATTGAAAGTTTTTCAATATCAGATTCTCTGTCATTTGGGAGTCCAAGTATGATATGTGCAACTGTATGTACATTGTACTCCTGTAATCTTCTAAATGCCTCCTCCACTACTCTTACATTGTGTCCTCTATTGATTATACGAAGTGTCTCCTCATTGATGCTCTGAACTCCAATCTCTACCATTAAGAATGTCCTCTTTGAAATCTCCTCAAAGAATCTATAAAATCTTTCACTTATACAGTCAGCCCTCGTCCCAATAGAAAGGCCAACTACTCCATCAACAGACATGGCTTCTTCTATTGCATTCATAATCCTTTCCTCATTCCCGTAGGTGGCAGTATTATCCTGCAGATAGGCAATAAATCCACCTGCGTTGTATCTCTTCTTTACCAGTTCAATACCCCTCTTAATCTGCTCTTCCACACTCATCCCCTGTCTGTATGTTGACGGTACAAGCTCCTCACCATTACAGAATATACATCCACCATGTGAGATAGTTCCATCCCTGTTTGGACAGGTATTCCCGATTCTAAAAGCCACCTTATGTACACGAAAACCGAATCTCTTTTTTAAGAAATCACTGATAAATATATGCCTATCCATCTCTCAAACTTCTTAAGATCTGTATATTTAGTACATCATAATCAGCATTGTCAGACTCCCTTTTTTCTTTTGGAGTCTCCAGAACAGCATAGGCGTTTTGAAGTCTCTTATCGTTCAATATTTGCTTAAATACATTAATATCCAGTTTGCCAAGACCGATATGGTTGTGTCTATCTTTATGAGAACCCAGAGAAGCCTTGCTATCATTGATATGACAGACCAAAAGTTTATCAAGACCAATGTTTCTATCAATCTGTGATATCATCTTCTCGTATTCCATAGTATTGGAGATATCGTAACCTGCACCAAAAAGATGCGCAGTATCAATACAGATTCCAGATCTGATAAAACCCTTTGTCTCTTCTATTATCCACGCTATCTCTTCTATTCGAGAGCCGAGCTGCGTACCTGAACCAGCCATCGTCTCAAACACAACAGTAACAGAATCAGAACTGAGTTTTTCACCTACAAGTTTCACTCCATCCACAACCTTTTTTAAACCTATCTCCACCCCCGCTCCCCTGTGAGCACCTGGATGCATTACATAAATATCAATACCAAGCATACTGCATATTCTAATCTCATCTGCCATCATAGAGATAGATCGCTTCACTGTGGACTTATTGTCGCTTGCAAGATTGATTAGATAAGAACTGTGTGCAACAACCTTCTTTACCACTGAGGCAGTTTTAAGCGTATTTTGAAATTCTTCTATCTCTTTTTCATAAATACTTCTCTTATTCCAAGTGAGATTCTGCCTTACAAAGATCTGAATGACCTCCGCACCTACCCTATCCCCTGTCCTGACCGCCTCTGCATATCCATTTTGAATACTCGTATGAATTCCAATAAGCATCAGAACCTTCTATCATAATACAGATTGAGTCCACTCCCGAACCTGTCGACGAATTTGCTATCATATAGAGGTATTAAGAGTGAGACAAATATTGTATTATATTCATTCAGGAAAAATTTCACCCCTGGTCCAAAATACATATTTGATACACCGTTCATCAAATCTCTATGAAGTAGCAGATCCGATAGAACTGAGATGTTTTCATCCGGGAATAAATATTCAAGTCTGATCTCTGTGCTAAAACCTGTATTTGCCCTTGTTATATAAAGTCCGCTATATTTTCTGACATCTCCAAGCGAATGATAGTATTGCAGATTTATTAAAAATAAGGCTCTATCAAACATACTCCACACCATATTTAAATAGGGAGATATATTATGACTCAATTTGTTCATCTCATTAGCCCCAATATTTAAGGCGGGAGTAAACTGAAGACCGGTGCTCACTTTGATATCCCCCGATAAAAAGATATACCCTGCATTAAGAAGTATTGTGTTTAAAACTATATCATCTGTTGTATCATCCGGGTTAATAACCAATGGCAGATTTATCTCAAAATAAAGATTTTCGGAAAGATAACTTCCTTTTAAGAAAAGGGGAGTTATAGTCGTCTCTGAGCCTTTGTATCCCAGTTCGTCTGGCATATTTTTGGGCATAATTCCTATTTCAAGACCACTCTTCGCTGGAATCGTCTTTGTAGTAAATGTCATATCATCAGCAAAAATATTAACACCATAAAACAGTAGAATGGCAAATAAAATATATCTACCCATTTTTGACTCCTTCATATTGCTCCTCTGCTGAATATGAACTTCTTACATATCGCCCACTAAACACATATCTGATCCCACTTTTTATTGCCATATCCTTAAGCATCTCAAATTCCTGATCAGAATAATATTTTACCACTTCAATATTCTCAAGCGTGGGTCTCAAATATTGACCTATTGTAAGCATCTCTACTCCAGCAGCCTTGAGATCCAGAAATGTGTCATATAACTCATTAAGATTCTCTCCAAACCCTACTATAATCCCACTCTTTACAAAGAAGCCTCTACTACTAAAATATCTTAAAAGCCCGAGTGACCTCTCATAATCTGCCTCGGGTCTCACATCTGGATACAACCTTTTTACTGTCTCTATATTATGATTGAGAACATCAATTTTTAGCCCGGCTATTGTCCTGAATGCCTCCTCTTTGCCACCGAAATCAGGGATGAGAAGCTCAATCTTTATATCAGGCACCGACCTTCTAAGTTTCTCTACAACCTCTCTATATATCAGAGCCCCACCAAGAGGCAGGTCATCCCTCGTAACGGAGGTAATGACAGCATATTTTATTCCGAGAGCCATTACTGATCTGCTTATATTTTCGGACTCATTCCTATCTATATCCTCCGGCGCATAATGTCTCACCGAACAGAATCTACAACCTCTCGTACATCCGTTACCCATGATTAGAAATGTTGCCTTCTTTTTCGACATACACTCAGATATATTTGGACACCTCGCCTCCTCACAGACTGTGTGCAGACTATTCTCCCTCAGCACCTTCAAGACATCGTGCAATTCAGAAAGTCTGATCTTCCTCTTCTCTGTGTTCTGAACTTTCATTTATAGAGTATACTCAAATCCGAACGGAGGTCTTTACTTGAAAACTGCCAGATCGCTCTAGAACCTGAAAAAACCACAAGCCCCCAGAATCTCTCTATATCAACAGAATCCCTTACTATCTTCATAGAGGCAGGACCAGTCATTTTTTCAGCGGGTGAAAATCCGTAAGGATAAAGTAGAATACTTGAGAAGAATTTCATCCCTCTAAAAGAAGGATTTTTACCTGACTTGATCGTAAAATCAATATGTGAATAACCATTATTATCCTTGAGTAGAAATCTCTCGTTCTCATAAGCCCTGCCCAGAAAGCCATAGCCGTCTATTGTTACTGACCAGCCATTTAACGGCCTTGTAATAAATACATATTTTTCAAGACAATCATCCGGCGGTAGATTCCCCTTGACCGAGATCCCATCAGAACTTACAGAGGAGATCCTGAACTCATTGGTCTCGACCACAGCACCATTATTACAATTTAATAGAGGCTCTCCATTTATATCCCTGATGTCCAGAATATCCGCAGTTGATATGTCAAGAGTCTCAAATCCAGTAATATCAGGAACAAACTTTCCATTTTTAATAATTCCAGTCGATTGAATGATAGCACCCTCATAGGTAATCTGGAGATTCCTGTTGAACATATTTGAACGAAATATTCTGGAGATACCTATTCCAAAATTTCTCTCCGAATTATCCCATCTCTCAATATATGGGTACTCTGCCAGACCCTGATCGTTGTAACTCAATATCTTATCTTCTATTTGCAACTGTGGACGGGAGACTGTGGGGTTTACTATCTCATCTTCTACAGGGAGATTAAACCAACCCTTTACATAACATGGCACCTTTGCAACACTGCTGTCAGCCTCTTCACAGTATGTACAACCTGATATATCGAGGGCAAAGATATTCCCGCTCTCATTTATTATATATCCGACTGTCCCTGTGCACTTCTTGCCATTGAAGACTGTGTTGATCTTTCCTCCTATATCAGTATCCGGAGAAAATACTATATCTCTTACATGATCAATCTGAAAAGGCTGACTCTTGATTACACCAAAAATTGAATCTGGCAGAACGGATATGAATCTTTTATTTTCAATATCATACACAGAAAACATATTTCTAACAGAGTCAATCAGAAAAAGCTCTGAACCGTTGAGCCTTACTTTATCAGTATTCATTGGTGTATCGACATATACAATCCCTTGAGATGAGAGTATTAGCCCAACAAATTTATTGCTATCTTTTGAGCCTATATAAATATTATCCCCATCTTCAGATACTGCCATATTAGACGGTATGAAATTAATTACAACATCATTTAGTACAGCCCCATAATCTTTATTCACATTTCCATCATTGCCTTTTTCGTTAATATCGATAATCTTTATTCTACCTACATAATCATTATCCACCCCACAGATTATTAGAAACTCCTTTTTTAATATCTCATTGTACACTGCTCTGAGATCAGCCCCATATATACCTATGTTTTTTCTATCAGGTTGGTTATCGTTAATATATTTTATAGTCTGATAATCAACTTTCCCAAACCCTCTCTCTACAAGATTTACAGTATCAACAACAGAGATGCTCTTATCAAGATAGTTGAGTACAAAAAGCCTCTTCTGACTTCTATCCACCGATATCCTGGTAGGATATCTACCCACAGGAATCATTCCCGGAAAATAAGGCACATCAGATTCAATAAATTTTCTGAGTGATAAATTGAGTGGATAGATAGCATTCTTATAAGAATCTGAGACAAATCCATAAAGGAGAGGCACTGCATCTGTATCTATATGCGGAATAGCCACCTCGATATCCACAGGCTCAGATAGACTCCCCATAAGCCTGCTTGTAGAACTGCTGCATCCTGCTGCAATAATTGACAATATAATAAGAAGAAGTCTCTTCATCAGTATTCACCCTTCTCCTTTGGACGGGGTTTGCCAATGCTCAGAAGATAATCAAAACTATAATCAGACAAAAGCCTGTATGCAGAGATTGTAGAGTTTTCAAAGTTGCCCACAAAAAGATAATCCGTTCCATCAATATTTATTAATCTCATAGCGTATGGACCATCCAGCCCTTCCCTTATCTCCGAAACCAAATTCATACTCGATGTATCATAGACAAATATCCTGTCTTCATCCAGCATTGATATAAAAAGAAACTCCTTACCAAGGCTCCCTGCTATCTCAACATATAATCTTGATGGATATCTATAAAGGGGTGTTATTCTATAATCCACGGTTATAAAGGTGCCGTCTTTATATATAGAATAATCCACACTTAGAAGCAGATCGGGATTCCTGAGACTCATAAAGAACCTATTATTCACCTTTGAAAACTTTACTGACTCCTGATATGCAGTGGCAATTACTGATGTAAGATCCAGAAATACAGAGTATCTTTTCCCTTCAAATGAATATGAAAGCGGTATCAGATTTCTGCCGCCCATCATATATCCATAAGCCG
>JBBISZ010000088.1:0-9404 GCA_037441045.1 Deltaproteobacteria bacterium
AATTTCCCCGTCTGTCTGGAGGGGGCGCTAAAACTCAAGGAGATCTCCTATATCCATGCAGAGGGTTATGCGGCAGGGGAGATGAAACACGGACCAATTGCACTGATTGATGAGGATATCCCTGTGCTTGTAATTGCGAACAGAGGTAGTAATTTGAAGAAGATTATCTCCAACATTCTTGAGGCTAAATCGCGAGGGGGTGTTCTTATAGGGATTGTAACAAAGGGCGATAGTGAGACCTCCGCGCTTCTTGATTATGTTATAGAGGTTGATGATGTGTCTGAGTTTTTGCAGCCTTTTGTAAATAGTATTCCACTACAGCTTCTGGCATATCATATAGCGGATATGAAGGGTACAGATGTGGATCAACCGAGAAATTTAGCAAAGAGCGTTACAGTTGAATGATACTATGAAAAATTTATTTTATTTTATCGCATTGTTCTCTCTGTCTATTAGTGGGTATGCGGAGAATAAATGTGTGGAGCTCAATATAAATCTACCAAAGAATATCAGGATAGAAAGGGCGATGTTTGATATTTATAATTCAAACAACATATTTTTAGTTGGCGAAGGCGGAAATGGAGTTTTTCTATATGATATTGCTCAGGGTCAGATAAAACAGATCTACTATTCCAGAATTGTTACCGAATCGATGTATCAGACATCAATAAAAAATTTAAAGTTTGAACTGTTTTATAGGAGGGGTACTTTTGCTGAGATAGATATTTATTCTCCCTCACGGATGGCGAATATCGGGGAGACAGGAGGCATATGTTACACAAAGGGTGGATTTTTGTATTTGAGAGGTAAGGATAAAAATCCTGACATTAAGATTGCCCCTTTATCGGGGAATCCAGATTTATGTATATTATCCCCGGATTCAAATTTGTTGCTGTTTTTTAATAAAATCTCCGGTGGATATGTCTATGCTCTAAAGACTCAGGAACTTGCAAATCTTGGCTTTCAAATAGACTTTAAGTTTGCAAATGGCTTTGATATTATCTCTGTTAAAAACAGCAAAGTTGGTGAGATTTGTACAAATTCATATATTTATTACTGGCTCAACTCTGCCGTAGAGAGCTTTATTATATTTAGTGACAAAGAAGGTTGTATAAGATATCCTGATGCAAATAAAGACTCTCTTATTTTCATTAGAACAAATAAACTTTTTAAATGTCCGCTTAATCTCTCAGATGCAGTCCTGAGTAAATAAGAAATATATCAATCTAAAAATCTACAACAAGGTATTTCATTCCGTCCCAGCAGATATTATAAATAGCCTTGAGGTTTATGTTTGTTACTATAATACACTCATTTCCAAAGATTCCAACAGATGGTTCAATAAGTTTAATCTGTGCATAGGTGTTGAGTTTGAGAGAAAAATCCTCTTTCCATTGGTCTTCTATAGTCTTTTTGATTATAAGTAGAGTAGGAATGTTCTGATTAATGATTACGAAGATATACTCATCTTTTCCATCTCTATTTAGGTCTCCCCTGGCATAAGGCATGTAGCCGTAATTTTCAAACCTCTTTCTTATCTCAGCATCTCCAAGTAGATCATTTGCTAAAAGTTTGGCTCCAGAGTATTCAGGGGTGGATTTAATAAATTCTTGTAATTCTTCAGGGGTTTCAAATCTGGTGGTGTTTTCAATCTTGATTTTCTTGATATTTACAACAGGTTGATTGTCTGAACCCTTCTGTGATGTTGTTGCACAACCAATATAAAATGTAAGTAACATCAAGAATGTAGTCTTTACAAAGTCGTACATAAATATAATATAATCACCTTTTATTAATTTACCAGATCGTAGAGTTTTATTGCATCAAAAATGCCATTCATGATAAATTGGACAGAGATAGCTGCCAGTATCATTCCCATGATTCTTATAATTATTTTGAGACCTGTCTGTTTGAGATATCGCAGAAGGTATTGAGCACCTTTTAGCATAAAATAGGTGATCAAACAGGTTAGAAAAATGGAGACAAACACTGGTATAAAGTAAAGCCAATTTCTTGCCTGACCCATGAGTACCATAACTGTGGATATTGAACCAGGACCTGAAAGCATGGGAAGGGCAAGTGGTATTAGAGCCACGTCCTCCTTTTCAACTCCCTCCTTCTCCTCTTCAGGTGTAGTTTTTACTCGTGTTGAGCGGGCTCTAACCATGTCCATGGCTATAAACCACAACAGTATTCCGCCTGCTATCTTGAATGCGGCAAGAGTAATGCCAAAGGCAGAGAATATCAATTTGCCAAAGATTGCAAAGACCACAAGAATAATACCTGCCGCTATAGTAGCCCTTTTTGCAATGGAGATTCTCTTCTGTTCTGAATCAGATTGTGTCATTGAAATAAAGATTGGTATTAGACCGATGGGATCTACCACGAAGAATATAGTAGAAAACGCCATCGATGAAAATACCAGAAAATCTTTAAGATCAAAAACCACAATAAATAATTAGCACAAAGTTGCCCAAAATCAAATAAAACAAGCAATATCAAGACCTATTAGTCGTATATAATAAGTCCTTTTAATTACTTATAAATTATTTATCTACAACTTTTAAAATTTTGTATTTGATATCTCTCTGCATTCTCCTCGAATAATTACCAATCACCATAAACTCCACACCATAAATAGTGCCAGGTACTTTTTGTCTCCTGATAATTTTCCATATTTATCTTAACCCGTTGATAACACGGGAAAAAACCAAACAGCAAAAGCGCCCAACTATCCTGAGGTGCCATGTACATTTTATACTTCATTTTGTACTTTGATGAAGGAGCGGAGGATCTGATAATTTGTAGTTATGAGCCTTTGTTTTCCTGGACAGTGTCCAGTCCATTACTGAAATCTGTTTCTGGTGGAAATTTAATAAAATCAAAGTTGACCTTTGCAAGATAGTCTAATTTTTCATTAAAAGAAGCGCACACACCATGGATAAATATGCGAAACAATTATAGTAAAAGTTAAAAGTAAACAATAATAACTATATAAATTTTTGTAGCATTTGTATAATCTAATTCATACCAGTTTGTTTAAGTAGAAAAAGTTCCTGATTTATGTTGCATAATGTGACATATCGATATAAAATTTAACGGCTTTTTCAGGAGTCTTTATGCTGGTTCAAAAATTATTGAATATTACGCTGTCTGGTGCTGAATGGGTATTGTATCTTCTGCTTATACTCTCGGTATTTTCTGTCGCTATAATGATAGAAAAGATTATAATCCTTAAGTTGCGTGAGATCAAAAGGGAAAGATTTGAGGAAATTAAAAAGAGACTGTCAGAGGATAATCTGGATAATGTCTTAAAAGAGATAGAGAGCGGCAAGAGTTTTTTTGAGAAGGTGTTCTATTATACTTTTAGATATTCTAAAGACCCGGTAAAAAGGGATGAGGCATTATCTATTGCAATTGCCCGAGAAAAACTAAATCTGGAAAAGAGGCTCGCCTATCTTGGGACACTCGGGAATAATGCCCCTTTTATTGGATTGTTTGGAACCGTTCTTGGAATAATTAAGGCATTTCATGATCTTTCAATGAATCAACAAGGCGGAGCGGCTACAGTCATGGCAGGTATATCAGAGGCATTGGTTGCGACAGCGGTTGGGCTTTTTGTGGCAATACCAGCAGTGGTGGCTTACAACTATTTTATGAGATGGATAAAGAGGATTGTAACTGACTCCGAAACGGCTGTGAGAGAGGCATTCCTTCTATTGGGTAATAAGAGAGAGGATAACAGTGGCGGGAAAGACGACTGAAAACGAAGAGATGATAACTGATATCAATGTTACACCACTGGTGGATATCACACTTGTGTTACTTATCATTTTTATGGTAACAGCAACCTATATCGTTACACCTTCTATTAAGGTCGAATTACCAAAAGCGGCAAATAGTGAAGAGAGTAACCCTTCAACCATTGCTATTGTTATTACAAAAGAGGACAGGTTGTATCTAAACGGAGAGGAGATAACACCTTCTGCTCTTGTTGAAAAGATAAAAAGGGCAGTGGAGCTAAACCCAGAAGTTCAGGCCATTATAAGTGCTGATAAGCTTGTATACCACGGAAATGTTGTTAATGTGATTGATATGGTTAAGGGGGCAGGTATTACAAAATTTGCCATTTCAATAGAAAAGAATGAGTGAGGATAGGATAACAAAGATAATATATCTCTCGACCATTATATCGATTTTGTTGCATTTTTCTCTTGGTGTGGCTGTGGTCAAGGGGGGAGATAGTAAGAAAAAGAAAGAGACCATTATTGCTTTCAATGTGGTAAAAGAGGCAAAGAAAGATATAAAACCTGAGGAATTGAAGAAAGAGCCGGCACCAGAGCCAGAAAAACCCAAAAAGAAAAAGGTAGTAGATCTAACAAAAAAGGTTAAGATAGTAAAACCAGAGGAGATAAAAGAACAACCTGAGCCACCGAGAAATCCAGAGAATGCTCAGAATTTTGGAATAGACAAATCACTTATAGATACTTCGGGGAAATCTTCTGTGGCAATGGCTATACCCATTGGTGAGACGATGATAGGTGATCCTTCGCTCAAGAAAGGTAATTCAGATAAGTTTGTAAAACCACAGAAAGAGGCATCTTCCGCTGCTCCGATTGAGGCTATCAGTTCAATGCCAAAGGTCTTAAAAGAAGTAAAGCCAAAATATCCGGAGGAGGCAAGAAGACTCGGAATAGAAGGTTCTGTTGTTCTTCTCCTTGAAGTAGACGAGAATGGGAATGTGGCATCAGCAAAGTTATTAAAGAAGATGGGATACGGGCTGGACGAAGAGGCTATAAAGGCTGCATATCTATTAAAATTTACGCCTGCAATGGCAGGCAATACTCCTGTAAGAGCAAGAATTAAATACACATTTACATTTATACTTGAAGACTGAATAATCTTTAGTTTCAGTAGTGATTTAGACAATATTCGTCTTGAGAAAATTCCGTAAATTAATTTAACACATTATCATATTATTTTTATAATATTTCCACACATCTGTCCAGAATTGATTTTACAAAGAAAGCCTTTGAATTTAATTTTTAACTGATCAATAAATGGTCTGATTGCTTTGCTTTTGATATTATATTTCATATACCAGGAATTTATTAGAATGAATAAATAAATCATTTGAGACCTTTACCGTTATGCCTGATGAGGAACAGCGTTTTTTAAATAGTATTTAATTGGAAAGAATTGTGCAAAATAATGACAAACTGATTTTTACTTCGTTTTGAAGATAAATATAGTAACAGAAATTGAATAAAAATTATAACTGACACTTTTGATTTTTTACCTCAAATCCGGACAACAAATCTGGCACGATATTTGATGAGAGAAGCATAATGAAGGAGGTTTTTATGGATCATATATCACCGGTAGTAACATCAGGAATTGATTCTAAAGAGGCATCTACAAGACAGGTTCCAAAGCAGGATTTTTCAAAGGTGCTAAAGGAGAGTCTTGCATTGACCACAAGAACGATTGCCAGCGGGGCGGCGGTTGTATTACCGGAACTTGATGCATCTAAGACTCTGGTATCTACAATGAGCAGAAGTCTTATGGAAAAGAGTACAAATGTAAATTTAGATGAAGTGAGTTCTGACTCCTCTTCTCAGGCACAGAACGGGAAAAATGAGGTGAATGTAGCTGAACAACTATCTGGACAATCAGCAACTACCTCAGATCTACTTTCTGCTACAAAGGCACTTCAGGAGGCAAACTGGCAGTTTTCTCTGGAATATTTAAATTTGCAGGAGAAGGTTCAAAACGAAAATAGATATTTTTCCACTGTCTCCAATATTATGAGAACGCGTCACGATTCTGCAAAAAATGCAATTAACAATTTGAGGTAATATATGTCTGTGGTTACTCCTATAACAATGAATACTGCTCAGGCGGTCTCATCCGCCAATGGTAAGAGCGGATTGTTCAACAGCTCTTTTAAGGATGCCCTTAATAACATCGATAAAAACTATGCAAATATTGAAAAACAGATAAATTTTGCGGCAAAATCGGATAAGCTTTCCCCCACACAACTTCTGGCGCTTCAATCAGGCGTATTCAGGTCCTCCATGGAACTTGACATTACAAGCAAGGTGATTGAGAAGGTTTCAAGTGGCGTCAAACAGACAATGAGTAATCAGGTGTAATATGTTTTCTAAGAAATATCTTTTAATTTTAATTTTTATTTTTGTAATGGGTTGCAGAACAGAAATATTGCATTGTATTTCAGAGGAACAGGCAAATGATATTATTTCTGTCCTGCAGGAGAATGGGGTTGTGGCTGAAAAGAAGGCAGACAACAAAGGAGAAAAATCTAACTTTAATATTTTAATTGATGAGTCTGATTACGCAAGGGCATGGAAAGTCTTAAAGGAAAATGGACTGCCAAGAGAAAAGGTTAAAGGTTTATCCGATATATATCAGAAACAGGGGATTATCTCCTCTTCGACAGAGGAAAAGGCATTGTTAATTCAGGCTATCAAAGGCGAGATAGAAAAGACACTTGAAACGATAGATAATGTAATCAGGGCGCGTGTAATTATTACTATTCCTGCTGGTTCTCAGAATCCATTCTCTGAAATACCTGCATCGGTCGGAGCGTCGGTTCTGCTCAAGGTGAAGAAAGGCACATATATCAACAAAGAGATGATAAAAGGAATTATACAGGGTGCAGTCTCTTCTCTTGAACGGGACAGAGTAAATGTTGAAATTGTTGAATCTCAGATAGCTGGTGGATCAAACAATATATCCATGACATATATAGGTCCTTTTCTTGTTTCAACTACATCGGCAAAATATTTTTATGCTCTCATGGTCTTTCTTTTATCTCTAACAATGGTATCAACAGGCTTTCTGGCTTATGGATTTTATAGAAAAAGAATCATGCAAACAGAGGATAATGAAGAAGTCTCATGAAAGGTGATGTTAAAAGCTCTATGAAAATAATGTTGTTGCTGGGAATCTTAAACAGGAATTTATTAAAAAATTTATCATCAGATTTTTTACCAGAGATAGAGCAAAATAAAGGGTCAATAGAAAAGGCAAGAGATGCTCTATTCTTAATAGAAGAGGTCAGGAAGAAGTATATATGTCAATTGCAGAAGATTTAGAAAAGATTGAAGATTCAGTAGAGGGGCTAATTAGATATTCCAGATCGTTGCCATATTTGCCATCAAAATTATCATTTGAGACAGACAGACTGCTTTCGATCTGTAAAGAGCTTAATAAAAAAATAGAAAATATAGAATTAGACCTCAAAAAGGCAAAGGAGCAGGCGTGTATTGATGGATTTGAAGAAGGCAAAAAATTGGGTCTTTTGAAATTTGAAAATATGTTAAAAGATCTGGATAGATTTTATAATAAAAAGAGTGAACAGAGGCTCAGAGAGGCAAATGATTTAATAAATACTTTTGTGTCAAATCTTTCCAGAAAGATCTCCAGAGAAAATGTTTCTTTTGTAAAAGAGTACATTGGTTTATTGTCTGAATCTTTAAAGGGCTTAAGTGCAAGGGTTATTGTGTCACAGGAGATTTTTGATAAATTGCAGAATCAGAACCTTAAAATGATCAGTATTGTGCCCGATCCACAGATCTCACCTGAGCAGATATTTATTGAAGAAGATCACAATATGATTGATGCAAGTATAGATAGATTTTTTGAGGAGATGTTAAGATGACCGATATCCTGAGATGTGCCGCGAGGAACGCCGGTAGAATAATTTCAATTAAGGGTTTTACAGTAATATCTGACATTCAGAATGTAAAGATTGGAGATATTGTTGAGATTTTACATAAGGATGGGGTAAGGACAGGAGAGGTAATCGGTTTTGAAGAATCCCGTACAGTGGTGATGATGCATTGTGATACATCCGGTATACAGCAGGGGTCAATTCTACGCATTAAAGGAAATTCTACAAAGGTAATTGTGGGAACAGATCTTGCCGGTAGTATAATAGATGGGAATGGTAACTTTATGTTGGGACAGATGCCAGATTCTGGAGAGTACGTAGAAGTTATTAATAATCCTCCAGACCCATTAAAAAGGAAGAAGATTACAGAAATATTTGAGACAGGCATAAAGACAATAGATGGGCTTTTGACCCTTGGTAAAGGACAGAGAGTTGGTCTCTTTGCAGGATCAGGAGTGGGAAAGAGTACACTTCTGGGAAATATTACCAGATTTGCAAAGGCTGATGTATGTGTTATCAATCTAATCGGCGAGAGAGGTAGAGAAGTCAGGGAATTTGTTGAAGATGTCCTGGGTCCTGATGGCCTGAAGAAATCGATTCTGGTTGTCTCTACCAGTGATCAATCTCCGCTTTTGAGAGTAAGATCTGCATATGTAGCAACGGCAATAGCTGAGTATTTTAGAGATCAGGGAAAGAATGTGTTATTGCTTATGGATTCTCTCACCCGTTTTGCGAGAGCACAAAGAGAGATTGGATTGTCCTGTGGAGAGCTTCCTGTTAGAAGTGGATACCCTCCATCGGTGTTTTTGAGGCTTGCCCAGCTTCTGGAAAGGACAGGTACGTCCGAAAGGGGGAGCATAACTGCAATATATACCGTACTTGTTCAGGGTGACGATATGCAGGAGATAATTGCCGATGAGATTAGAGGAATTCTGGATGGTCATATTGTATTGAGAAGAGAGATAGCTGCCTCTGGAATATATCCCGCTATTGATGTATTGCACTCTATCTCAAGAATTATGAATAGTGTTGTGTCTGATGAACATAGAATATTGGCAACAAAGATAAGAGAGAAGATGGCGATATACGAAAAAAATAAAGAGATCATATCTCTCGGGATGTATGCCAGAGGGACGAATCCAGAACTTGACGATGCATTGTTTAGAATCGAGAGGATTTATATGCTTTTGAAGCAGGGGAGAGAAGGTTTTCAGATAAACGAGACTCTCAAGATAATGAAGGAAATATTGAGTTGATTGGGAGATTCAAAATCTATTACACGGGATTTATGTCTTTAATTTTTGTAAAAGAAATTGTGACTTTATAATTTCCCGTTTTGTCTTAAAATCTGGTTTTGGTATTGGCTGTACAGGATTATAAAATATTATAAAATACAAAGCAAAATCTTAAATTGGTTTGACATAACATACATTATTAATCCATTAGAATCCCATCTTTTATAGTTGTTAGCAATCTTATTTTATTACATACAATAGTTTCTAAATTAAAATATATAAAGGATTGCTTTTTATAGGTTCTATTGAAGTTGTCTCTGTTTTAATTAATTGAGTCACTACCGTCCAATTTTATATTCTCCTTTAACCATGAAATATTGCTGGTTGACCAGATAAAACTGAATGAAAGTTTAGATTAATGAATTTTTTAAAATTTACTTTGAACCACATCTGTCCATAATAAATTTTGCAAA
>JBBISZ010000089.1:0-9396 GCA_037441045.1 Deltaproteobacteria bacterium
ATCGTCACCCCTATCAGAATAAACATAAGCCACCAGTAGTCTCTCACAAAAGATGATATGGCAATCAAAATCTTTGTAGGCAGAGGTAGAGATGCCTTCATCTCTTCAAATATCCTTGTAATTTTCGGGACCACGGCGACAAACAAAAAAGAGATAATACCAATCGCAACAAATAGCATTATAACCGGATATGTCATCGCCCCGGTTATCTTTGCACGAAGTCTCGCCTGATTCTCTGTATAGTCAGCGATCCTCTCAAGAACAAGCTCCAGCGTTCCTGATGTCTCCCCCGCCCTTACCATATTCACATAGAGATTTGAGAAAATATCAGGGTATTGAGATAGCGCGTCTGCAAGATTGGATCCCTCATTTAACCTATTTTTTATATCAGACAAGACCTGCTTAAATTTTATACTGGATGTCTGATCCACAAGTGCTGCAATTGAGTCTACAAGCGGTATCCCGGCCTTTATCAGAGTAGCGAGTTGTCTTGTCACAACAGACAGATCTGCAATTGTGATTCTCTCAAAATATTTTGAAATATCAATCTCGCCCTTCTTTGCAGCCTCTGCCCCTCTTTCAACAATCTGCTCAATAAAAATTCCCTCTCTCTTGAGCTGGAGTTTTAATGCCTTTTCACTATCAGCATCAAACACATCCTTGATAACCTTCCCCTGAGCATCAAAACCTCTAACCTCAAAAACAGGCATATCTTAACCTCTTAAAAAACATCCTCCTGAGTGACTCTCATGACCTCATCAATAGTTGTAAGACCTTCCAGTACCTTTTTTGCTCCATCATCTCTTAAAGTATCCATCTTCTTTGAAATAGCCAGTTTTTTTATTTCGGTCGAGTCAGTATTCTTCAAAATCATATGTCTTATATCATCATCAACAATCAAAAGTTCGTATATACCTATTCTGCCTGTATACCCTGTTTTCAGACACTTCGGGCAGCCCTGACTCTTATAGATAAATCCTTTCTTCTCTATATCCTCTGGTGAAATTCCAATCTTACTCATTTCCTCATAAGTTGGCACGTAAGGTACTCTGCAATCAGGGCATACCACACGTACAAGTCTCTGTGCGAGTACTGCCAGAAGAGAGCTGGCAACCAGAAACGGTTCTACTCCCATATCTACCAACCTTGTAACTGCTGTAGCGGCATCATTGGTATGAAGTGTAGATAAGACAAGATGACCCGTAAGAGATGCCTGAATCGCGATCTCGGCAGTCTCCAGATCTCTGATTTCACCAACAAGTATCACATCTGGATCCTGTCTGAGAAAAGACCTCAAGGCACTGGCAAATGTCAATCCTATCTTGGGGTTTACCTGCATCTGAGATACACCTTTTAGTTGATATTCAATAGGATCTTCTGCTGTTAGAATATTGATATCTGGTGAATTTATATCCGACAGTGCAGCGTACAGAGTAGTAGTCTTTCCTGAACCAGTCGGTCCTGTTACAAGAATGATGCCGTGACTCTTCCTTATGAGTGATTTTACCTCACTGAGTTTGTCATCAAATATGCCGAGCTGTTCCAGATCAAGCAACACGGCTGTCTTATCCAGCAGTCTCATTACAATTCTTTCACCAAATGCCGTAGGGATTACACTTACCCTTACATCAATATCCTTTCCCGCAATCTTAAATCTTATTCTACCATCCTGAGGTAGCCTCTTCTCAGCAATATTCAGACCTGCCATAATTTTAATTCTGGAGCAGATACTTGAATGAAATCTCTTTGCAGGCTTAATGATCTCATACAAGACACCATCAATTCTAAATCTGACCACTATCTCCTTCTCATAAGGTTCAATATGAATATCGGATGCCCTTTCTCTGATAGCCTGTGCAAAGAGGGAGTTTACCAGTCTGATAATGGGAGCCTCATCACCCGCGTCCAGAAGATCCTGAGGCTCATTTAGCTCTGAGGCAATATCACCCAGATTGGCAGTCTCCATATCATCCATTACAGACTCTGCCTCCTGAGACTTGCGATCAAAGACACTATTTATTATTGAAATTATCTCTTCCTGACTACCAAGTACCAGTCTATAAGGTTTGCGAAATCTGGATGAGACAACATCAATTGGTGCAAGATTATATGGATCAGAAATCAAAATCTTTACATATTCATTTGAAACCTCAATGGGCATTACCCTGTGCTGTTTGAGATAATTAATAGGGAAGTCTTTTATAATTTCCAGTTCTATTCTGGCGGGATCAACACGATCAGATAAAGGTATTCCAGATTGAATTGACAGTGCCTTAGTAAGTTGGGCTTCATTAATTGCCCTCATATTGAGCAGTATCTCACCAATTCTTCCCCCCTTCTGTCTCTGAATCTCCAGCGCCTCTTCTATCTTTGAATGATCCAGATTGGTTTCTCTTACAATAATTTCACCCAGAAGTTCCATATAATTACTGCACCTCTATATGTTGATTATCTTCATCCTTCTTTATATTCTGTTTATCCTCAACATCCTTGGATTTATCCTGATTATCATCTATATTTTTATTCTTTATCTCATTCTGATCATCAGGATGTTCTACCTTCTTTTCATGATTATCTTCAGGAGATAATTTATTGACATTTTCTCTACTCTCATTTTTGTTCAACTCCTTTAGTTTATTGACATCTGTATCAGGTGTTATGAGGACTTCATCATTCCTGCCAGTACCACCATTTTCAAACCTATTGAGTTCTGAATCCATCTTTTTATTCATTTCAAAGAAAGGACCATGCTTTTTATTATAGTCTATATAAACATCATATTCAGCACCTGCCCCATAAAACCTTTCAATAAACTCCTTGCGCTCCCTCATCTTCCTTTCAAATATCCTTCTGAAATCATCTTTATCACTGATTATGTAGGGGGTGAGGAAAAGGAGAAGATTTGTCTTTGTAGTCTTTGTCTCTTTACTCTTAAATAGCCATCCAATAATTGGAATATCTCCCAGAATTGGAACTTTTGAGACCGATACAGACTGATTATCCCTCATCAAACCACCAATGGCTACAGTCTGTTGATCCTTCACAACAACAACAGTCTTGGCAGATCGCTTTGTGGTAGTAGGACCAAGCAGAGGATCAGTGCCGGCAACCTCCGAGACCTCCTGTTCAATATTCAGTTTTACATAATCACTCTGATTAATCTGTGGTTTAATCTTCATCTTAAGAGCCACATCCTGCCTCTGAATAGATACAATAGGCGTCCATGAAGTTAAACCAGTAGCACCACCAAGAGAAGAGGTAAATCCTGACTGATATGGAATATTCTGTCCAACCAGAATCTCTGCATCCTCATTATCTGTCGTAAGAATATGAGGAGTTGACAACACATTTACATCTGAATTAGCCTGAAGTGCTCTGAGTATAACCCCGAAACTCGGAAGACTTATCTTTGTTGCACCTCCCAGTTCAACACCCTCAACAGGAGGACCCTGAGCGCCTGAGACAAATCCACCAAGCTGTGCAAGAGAAGACGGCTCCAGCACAAGTGAATTTAGATTACCAAGCATAGTAGCACCAAATATAGGAAATTTTTGACCATCATACTCCATACCCATTCCAGCATTAAAAGCCATTCCTGTACTCTTCCTCTTGTCCAGAGAGACCTCCATAATTACAGCCTCAACAAATACCTGTCTTCTCCTCACATCGAGTTTTTCTATGACACTTACGAGACTCTTATAATCATTTTGATTTGCAATTATTAAAAGTGAGTTTGTAGATTTGTCAGCCGTAATCTTAATTTCCCCCTGAAAAAGTTCTGCAGTTGCACCTGGCGTCGCTGCCGCTGCTGTCGGAGGTTTGGGAGATTGAGCACCCTTTGCACCTTTATAACCCTGAGCAAGTTGAGAAAGCGTATTTGCAAGCTGTTCAGCATCTGCATATTGGAGATAATATACATGAACCTGCCCTTCTCCAGGGACAGGCACATCAAGCTTCTTAATTAACTCAACAATATCTTCAAATGACTTTTTTGTAGCAATAATTATCAACTTGTTTGTCCTATCATCTGCAATAATCTTGGAGATCTTAGTATCCTCATTATCTTTGCTCTTCTTTTCTCCATGTGGTGCTTCACCAGGAGTAGGTGCAGGTCTGAATGTCGGCGACTGTCCACCTCCATGTTGACCGCCTTTTACATCAAATATATTTGTTAATTTCTCTGCCATCTGTGAGGCAACTGCATAAGTAAGAGGGTAAAGATGGATCTCCTGAACAAATCCAGGCTTATCCAGCTCCTCTATAATCTTTTCAAGTCTATAAAGGTTATTCCCCGTATCACTCATAATAAGGGAACTCGTCGGTGCATACAGAAAGATATCCCCGTCTTTGCTTGCAAGCTGTTTTAGTGTGGGTAAAAGGGTGTTTGGATCCACATATTTTATACGAATAATTTTGGTGATCATTCTGTCATCTATCGGATATTTTTCATCTCCAACTATTGTTGGAATAGTGGAAGATATCGATTCACGTTGCCCCATAAGTTTGAGATATTTACCTGCAGGTACCACCGTAATCTTGTTTACCTCAAGTGCCGATAAAAATGCCTTGTAAACCTCTTCTGCACTGATTGGCTCTGGAGACATAATTGTAATCTTGCCCTGTCTAAGATTATCAGGAATAATAAAATTTTTACAGGTAAGTTCAGAAATAAATTTTACAATATCAATTATATCTGCCTTATTAAAATCGAGCTTGTATGGTCCTTTCCCCTTACTCTTCAAACAATTACCGGTTTCTTTTACCTCCGAAATCTCCGCCCTCTCCTCACCTTTCAATACATTTCCTTTAGGGGCATTTTCTTCAGACTTTATTTCTACTTTGGAACCCGCTTCCTGTTTCTCCATCTCAGATGGAGATTGCTTCTTCTTTCTGATATTCCGGGGATTCAAAACATCTTTACCTTTCAAAATACCCTTATTAGGAATTGAAAGGGAAGGTCTCTTTTCTAAAGGTGCGGTCTGTGCAAATAGGGAAAGTGAGACAAGAATAAAAATCCCAGATAATAAGATCGAAAAAAACAATTTATTCATAAACTACTCCTGACTCCTACCTGATTGTATAATCAAAAGACATACTCGAGCCACCTCTATTAATATCTATATTAATAGCCTTGGCATCCTTTAATTTCTGATAAACTTCAAAGGCCTTATCGGGGCTATTTATCTCAAAACCATTTATCTTTTGAATGACATCACCATTTCTGAGCCCGATCTTCTCATAAATAGAACCACTTTTGATATTAAAGATTTTGAAACCGTTTGCCTTTCCTCCCTCAAAATTTGGAACAATCCTCGCCTGCATTGCAACATCATTAAGATTGGACAGAGTCTTTTCAAGTTCGCTCTGAGAAACAACATATTTTCCCTCTGCTATTTTGCTTATTCCTTCCCCGGATGGGGGTGCTGGTGACACTGCGGGTTGAACCTTTGCCACCTTCTCCTTTCTTTCTTCTTCCAGATCAAGATATTCAAACTTTTTTCCTCTCTTATAATACATCCTCTTTCTTTCGATACCTGTAATAACAGCATCATTGAGCTGATCTCCAACAGAATAGACACCTGTAGTATTTGTGCTGTTGTCAATCAGAATTGCAAGAGAATACTTTTCTATCTGTGAAACCACCGTTCCAACCAGTTTATAATTGATGTTTCCAGCAATGGGTAGATCCTCTGATAGTCCTTCATCATTTACTTCAACAGAAGTATCCAGGGCAGGAGGTGGACCAGCCACCACTGTCTTAAGGAAATTCTTGCTCTTAATATCCTCAATTTTGGACTGCTCTGAAGGGATAGCGGTACTTACCATTGGAACATTGCTCTTTACCATAGGGATAGCGGGAGGTACTCTTAGCTTAAATTCAATAAATGTAGTAAAAAACTGCGAAATTATATAACTAAGCAGTAAAACAAAGAATAGATTCAAAATCCAGATATTCTTTCTTATAAATGATATAAACACCATAGTGGATTAATGTATATTCAAATACCATTCCAGATTTAAAACATAGAAATAACCCTCATATATCAACTAAAAACCCAGGTAACGGTTTATATAACGGACAAAGAGAAATAATCTTAAAAACAATCGTGCTATCAAATATAATCTATTGATATTATTATATATTTTGTAAAATATTGCACATAAGTGCCAGTTACTTTTTATTTCCTTTTTATTTCATATCAATCCACTTTGTTGTAAGGACCATCTTTCATACAAACCCTTTTCCAGCCGATGGAAAAAATTTTTGACAAATTGTCAAAAACCTCAATAAGTAGAATGTCATATTGACAATATATATAAGAAAACAGATTTTTTAATAACTAAGTAAAGATAGGTAAAATGCATATTTCTTAGACCTGTCGAAAATAACCTCTATGCTCATTCCATCTTAATTTACTTAACAAATTGATATATTTCTGAAAAATCTAACACATTGATATCATTGAAAAAAAATGCTTATTGGATAGAAGCTGAAATGATTTTCTGAATGATTTTCTAACTGGCACTATCTAACTGGCACTATCGGGGAAATATCAGGTAAGTTCACGAATACATAAAATATATAAAGATTCTATTTTGTATCCTCCAAAAGATTTTCCCAATAAAAAATATTGCCTTAAAGCAGAAAAAATTGTATCTGGAATATATCTTTTTATACAAAGATTAATTATGTTGAAAAGACTTATTGAAAAAAAGGATAAAGAATGCAACGTTGTAGCTTTTATGTCCGGGTCCGGGACCAATCTTGTTAAAATCATTGAACATATGCAGGATTTCTTCGATAAAAACGGCTACGTACTTTATAGTATCAAAGGTATATTAACGGACAATCCCACATCAAACGCATCCACTATTGGAGATAAATATGGTATTCCTGTAGAAATTAACGATATATCCCATTTCTACAAAAGTAAGAACCTGAAAAGAAGCGACTTGTCAGTAAGAGCAGAATTTGATACTATCTCATTGAAAAAGATAGAGAAATTTAAACCAGACCTCATTGTTCTTGCAGGGTATATGAGCGTACTATCCAGAGTAATTATAAACAGGTATCTCACTATTAATATCCATCCAGCAGATCTGAGTATATTGGACCAATTCGGTAAACGAAAATATACTGGAGCACATGCTGTTAGAGATGCTATTCTGGCTGGCGAGAAATTTATCTACTCCACAACACATATCGTTGAAGAGGAAGTAGACAATGGCAAAATACTTATCATATCAAAACCAGTAGAGGTAATTCTTCCCAAAAATTTTAATCCAGAAGATAAAAATATGTTAATAAGCACCGAAAAGGAGAATCAGAACAGGTTAAAAGAGAATGGCGATTGGCAGATATTTCCTCTCACATTGGATTATATTTCTCTCGGATATTTTGAAATCGATGAAAAGAACAACCTTTATTTCAAAGGCAACCCAATCCCGAAAGGCCTGAGACTATAAATTTTTTTACCAAAACTAAATTTTTCTATTGACCTAATCGTCAAATTAGATTAAATTGCCTGCCCTGTTTGGGTGATAATCACCCTTTTGCTCTGGGCCCATAGCTCAGGTGGTAGAGCTACCGGCTCATAACCGGTTGGTTCCAGGTTCGAGTCCTGGTGGGCCCAGTTATTTAACAATGATGCTTATTTATCAGAATACAGGACGATATAAAGACCGATTAGAAATAGCAACTGAAAGGTTTCTGGATATTAAGAGCCGCGAATCAAAAATGCGGCTCTTTTTGTTTTAAACAAAGGAGGATGGCTGTGATAGATCAAATAAAATTATTATGCAACGTGCAAAAGATTGATATAGAGATTTACAAATATAAGAATGAGCTTAATGCGCTTTACAAAAAGAGAGATAGCACTCTTGAGCAATCAAGCAGTATTGAACAATCCATTGCAAAAAAGGCAGATAAAATAAAGGAACTTGAGACAAGAAAGACAAAAATCGAAGAAGAGGTTAAGGTAGAAAAGACAAACCTGAAGAAATGGGAGGCAAGATTTAATGAATCCAGAAACTCACGAGAAGGAATAGCACTTATGCATGAAATTGAGGTACTCAAAAAGGCAATAGATGAGATGGAAGAAGAGGTGCTCAAAATAATGGAAGAAATAGATTCCTTTAAGAAACTTATTGAAGAAGAGGACAAGGAGCTCAAGATTGTTAAGGAAAAACTTTCCAGAGAAGAAGAGGAGATTAATAATAGAGCAAAAGATATTAATGCCCAGATAAACACCCTTACAGAAGATCGCAAAAAAGAATTAAATGGCATAAAACCTGAGATTCTACAGGAATACGATCGAATCAAAGAGAAGAATAATGGACTTCCAATTGTCACCATTGTGGATGGAAGTTGCGCTGGTTGCCATATGGGTATTCCACCACAACTCTTTACAAAGGTATATGCTGCCATTTCAATAGAGACCTGTCCGAGCTGTCAGCGATTTATTTATATTGAAGATATACTCAACTGCGAATCAGAGAATTGAAAATAGATACCAGTTACCTTATTTAATAAAAACATTTTTGATTACTCATACTGACACTATTTTACAAAATAGTAAAATATACTAAAACCAGGATACAGACATAAGTTTTCCAGCAAAATTGAATTTAAATGGAACAAGTATTTAACAGACTTTGAGCCCGGATAATTTTATTGAAAAATACCAAATGATATAATACTCAATAATTATGGCAAAAGAGATTCTCAAAAAGAACATATTAAACATCTTAAAGAAACATGGCATCTCCGAAAGTTCATCTCTTAAAATAACCAATGAAATAATTTTTCTCATAGAAAGCTCCGAAAAAACGCATACTCACAAAGAAATATGTGCCTATATTGATGGTGGTTCAAGGGGCAATCCCGGCATTGGTGCATCCGCAGTGATAATATACTCTGATAGAAGGAAGATTTTTGAAGGCGGAAAATTCTTCACTTCAACAACAAATAACGAAGCTGAATATAACGCTTTACTAATTGCCCTTAAAGAATCCATAAGATTGGAAGTTGAATCAATCAATGTATTTACAGACTCTGAACTACTCGCAAATCAGATAAACGGAATCTATTCTATAAAGAGCCCCTCTCTAAAAAAAATATATCTCGAGGTAAAAAAAATTATTAATAAATTCAATAAATTCAATATCTCACATATACCAAGAGAGAAGAATAGAGAAGCTGATAGACTTGCCAATTTTATAATGGATACAAGAAATAACTTGAACATAAACAATAATGAATAGAAAACTTCTCATTATAACCGGAGAGATATCGGGAATTAATTCAATACTTCCTGCACTTGAATGCTTATCAGACGAGCTTAAGAATCATATAAAAATAGTTGCCCCCGATTATTCAAATATAAACGAGAAGAT
>JBBISZ010000090.1:0-9392 GCA_037441045.1 Deltaproteobacteria bacterium
GATTCTTATCTCCATAACCTATAGTCGTTGTGGCATACTCTCCCACCCCATCAACAGTCAGTATGGCAGCCTCCTCAAAAGGGGACGGATAGAATGCGCTTGCGGCATGAGAAATATGATGCTCAGAAAAGAGAATATCAAAATCATCCCTATTAAGCCCCAGCCTCTTCAAATCGGAATATATTCGCTCTCTGATAAATAGTTTCTCTTTTAAGACTACCGGTATTGAACTTAGAAAAGAAATTATGCCTGATGGTGCATAAGCTGCGTATGTCTCAAACAATCTCTCAATCTTCAAAAGAGGCTTATCATAGAAGACAAGTGCATCAACATCGTTTATATCTACACCAGAATATTCAAGCACAGACTTAAGTGCATTAATCGGAAAACTATCGTCATGTTTTTTTCGTGTAAATCTCTCCTCCTGAGCCGCAGCAACAATCTCTCCATCTTTTATAAGTGCCGCCGCACTATCATGATAAAATGCAGATATACCTACAATATTCATCAGTATAACTTCTTAAAAAAATCTTTATTGTACTCGACCTGCGTATTATCTATAAAATATGAAACCCTGTTTCTATCAAATTGCTTTTCTATTATTGTTGCCCCAGTAAAGCGCCTGATAATAGCAATGGGAGTAAACAAAAGATAAAAAATCAGAATAAGTATAATCTTAATTATAAGATTTATTAAAAACTCACCTGCAGGCTTTAAAACAAGATAAAGTGGTTTTATAGCTACGGGATAGATAATTGAAAGGACAAAAAGAAGAGCAGATATATATAGCAGCAACAATTTCTCATTGAATCTCAAAAGATATAGCAACAAAAAGAGCAATGAATATGCCATTCCGGCTATTCTCAATTCCTTCTTATTCTCTTTCATAAATACTCGCAAGCGATGGAAAATTATAATAGAGAAAGTCCTTCACTCTAAGACCCATATAAAATTTAATAAATCTCAGAAAATCAATAGAACTATCCATCATCATAAGCGATAGAAGCTGTCTGATTCTGAACGATATACGCCTATCCTCAACATGCAAAATATTAAATATATTACCTCTTATATAAAAATTGTTCGTTAATTTATGGCTTTTTAATAAACTTCTATCATTTATGAGTTCTGCTAACTTTAATAGAAACATAGTTGCATATTCTTTTATACCAAAATCCAATGCAGTATCAAGTATACTTTGAACACTCAGCCTGTATTTTTTAATAATAAGGTATGTATCCACAATTTCATGTGCACCAATATCAACATGTTTCAATGAATGAATGAGCGTATGCATAATCCTATCAACAGGTTTTAGTATTCTGACTCTACTGTCTCGATAATGTGGGTGAACTACACTTTTTTCAAACAGATTTGTATAATCTACATTTCCAACAAAAGGATATGAGATTCTGCGATGAACTTCCACAGAGACAGGTTGACTCTTTATTCTATAACTATACTCATAAGATATACGATTGGAAAATTTTCTCCTCTCATCCAGCACAATCCTCTCGGCATCAGCCTCAATTATCTCAATTATCCTCCCAAAATCCCTATCTCTTACAAGGATATCAATATCCACTCCTGTCCTTGGGGCTTCTGGTGAATAAATTGTTCCCCAGTTTGCAGAGCCTTTGAGAAGAATTATCGCGACATCCGATGGAAGCTCTTTTTTTATAAACTTCTGAAGCCATCCCCTCTGCTGCATATCTTTTACTAAAGCACCAAAATATGCCTCTTTTAGCCCTTTGTTTAATTCCACAGGGAGCTTTCGTAAATAACCACCTGACTTGAGATTATAATATATTACAGCCACAAGATTTTTCAGTGGATGAGTATTTATTCTGTTTATCAGGTTATGGAGCTCTTCAATTGTAGACTCATTAAAATTGAACCTTTTTTTTGCAGCAACTTCAAGCAATGGGTTTGGGCGAAGCTTCATTTGATATTATTTCTGTTTGTTCTATACCAATCAATAGAGGATTTAAGCCCATCAACAAGCTCTATCTTATATCTCCATCCGAGTCGTGTAAGACGACTTACATCCAGAAGCTTCCGGGGTGTTCCATCGGGCTTTGATGTATCATAGACTATATCTCCCTTAAAACCTGCAATATCTGCAATCATCTCAGCAAGCTCTCTTATGGTAATATCAGTGCCAGTGCCTATATTGATAAAAGATTCAATGTCCTTTGCATCATATTTCTCCATCAGAAAGACACAGGCATCTGCAAAATCATCACAATGTAAAAATTCCCGTCTTACATTTCCTGTTCCCCAGACTACTACAGACTTATCGTGATTGTCTGCTGCATCTGCAAATTTCCTTATTAGCGCAGGTATTACATGAGATGTCTCTATATTAAAGTTGTCGTTTGGACCATATAGATTTGTAGGCATAACTGAGATAAAATTCGTGCCGTATTGTTTATTATAACTATTACACATTTTTATCCCTGCAATCTTTGCAATAGCGTACGCATCATTCGTGGGCTCCAGATAACCGCTCAGTAAATACTCCTCCTTCATAGGCTGAGGACAATGCTTTGGATAGATACATGACGAGCCCAGAAACAGAAGCTTCTTTACACCATATTTATAAGCCGAATGAATCACATTTGTCTCAATTACCAGATTCTGATAGATAAAGTCCGCAGGGAATGTAGAGTTTGCAAGGATTCCTCCTACTTTGGCCGCTGCAAGAAAAACATATTCGGGTCTCTCCCTGTTAAAAAATTCGTCCACAAGCGACTGGTTTAACAGGTCAAGCTCTTTATGAGTTCTCAAAACAAAATTATTATAACCACCCTTCTGCAATCTTCTTAATATAGCCGAACCCGCAAGCCCTCTGTGCCCTGCAATATAAATTTTTGCACTTTTTTCCATCAATCTATTCTCCACCATCTATCAGGAAATTTTTCTTTGAGAATTTTATCACCCTCTCCTACCGGCTTAAGCCCAATCTTTCTCATGTCGGCATCAACCATTATTTTTATAAGAGATTCAAAACCTATCTTTGGTGACCATTTTAGCTTCTGTCTCGCCTTTGTGGCATCTCCGATTAGAGATTCCACCTCAGTAGGTCTCATGTATTTTGGGTCTATCGTTACATAATCATGATAATCCAGATTTACATACCCAAATGCTGCCTCAAGTAGCTCCTTTACTGAATGAGATTCTCCTGTCCCGATTACAAAGTCCTCAGGAACTCCATTCTGCAACATAAGATACATACACTCTACATATTCAGGCGCAAATCCCCAATCCCTCTTAGCCTCCAGGTTCCCCATATATAGGGAATCATCCAGCCCTGCCTTAATCCTTGCAACTGCCCGTGTAACCTTTCTGGTTACAAATGTCTCACCTCTGCGAGGAGACTCGTGGTTAAATAGAATTCCATTTATAGCAAATAGATTGTACGCCTCACGATAATTTATTGTCATCCAGTAAGCATATAGCTTTGCAACAGCATACGGGCTACGGGGATAAAATGGAGTATTCTCATTCTGAGGTGGCTTGGCAGCACCAAAAAGTTCTGAAGAGGATGCCTGATAGAATTTTGTTTTTATACCCGCTCGCTTTATTGCATCCAGAAGTCTTATTGTCCCAAGTCCTGTAATGTTGCCTGTATATTCAGCCATATCAAAAGAGACTCTCACATGACTTTGAGCGCCAAGATGATAGACCTCATCAGGTTTAATATTGTAAATTATCTCTGTAAGTTCTCCGGGGTCAGATAGATCTCCATAATGTAGAAAGAGCCTTGCCTCAGATTTATGTGGATCAATATACAGATGTTCTATCCTCTCTGTGTTGAATGTAGACGACCTTCTAATAATACCATGAACCTCATAACCTTTTGCAAGCAGAAACTCCGCAAGATATGAACCGTCCTGCCCTGTAATTCCTGTAATAAGTGCCTTCTTCACAAAAAACTCCTTCCTGATTATCTATCCCAAAAAAGATATAATTTTATATACTCTTATGCACATTTTTTCAAGTTGAAATATTTCAATGTGGTTCCAATTTTATTATGCCATACCCATAACCATTACCTGAAATGTGACATAATGCTTTAAGGAAGTAAAAATATGATAAGTGATTAGTTATTAAGTACCATGAAACAACAATTAAGTATTTTAAAGAAAAACTTATAATATAATCAGGTATTTCAATAAAATATATTAAGTATCTAAAGTCTTACCTGCCAACTAATTATAAAAATAAATAAATCCTTAAAATACTTACTCAATCACTCTGCATGAACATCCACTTGAATCACCCTCAATTTTTGTCTCTGCATAAGCAGATTTGTCCAGCAAAGAAGTATCCCCACCCATGAGAATTTGAAGTCAAGACATTAATCAGATTGTCAAATCGAGCAGACAACTTTATAGAGCAAAAACTATAAATAACAATTATACAATTTTTTATTTTTTACCTTACAGATATGATTATAGTGTATTCATTTCAGTATATTGAGTTTTTTCTTCATCTTATCAAGTTCAAACTGATTCCCCTGTTCGGAGAATATTTTAATATACATAAGGTATATCTCCTTATCAAAAGGATTTATCCTTACAGCCCTATCGAGTGCTGATAGAGCCTTGCTATAATCTTTTTGTGAGATATATGCTCTGGCAAGATTTATAAAAGTGGTTAGATAATCAGGATATAAATCAACAATCTGTTCAAGAATGCTGGAGGCATCTGATGCCCTCCCAATCTGAAGGAGTGTAAATGCCTTCCTATTTTCAATATGTGGATTTAATGTCCCATACTTTGAAGCCTTATCATATTCTACAAATGCCGCATTATACAACTTTTCGAGAAACAAGAGATCCCCGATCTTTACATACTTCATTGCCCCCACATCTCCAAGATATTCAGATTTTTTGCCCTTCTTCTGAACCCTCTCATAAAAAAGGTGCTCTACTGTCCCTGCCTTCTCTATCCTCTTTTCAAGATACTTAAAAAATTCATTTTCAAAACCAGAAAAGTTAGAAAAACCGAATCTCCTAAATATTTCATCCACCTCCATGTCTCTCTTTAACATATCCATCAACTTTTTAACAAACTGAATACCCTCTCTCTTAATCAAGAATTCAGAGACCAGAAAGACCTCTGCAAATGCAATCTCAGTATCCTCCTGGGTGGGAAGAAGTGCCATTGAGGGATGTATCTGCTCAAATTTTACAAGAGTTCTGTTTTTCTGTCTGTATTTCAATAATGCAAGTGTATCTGGTCTTAAACCAGGATGCTTATCTTCACGATAATGATCAAAGTACCTGGCAAGTGATTCATGTATCCAGACAGGTGTTCGTTCACTGGTAACAGTAGAAATAAAGAAATGAATGAGTTCATGTATAGCGGTATTTACATAATCATAACCCTCCAGTTGTGTCTCTGGTGATAGCATCATAATCTTATTGAACTTTGTAACTGCAATCGTATTGGTCTTCTCTATTGCCTCAACCGGTAGAGTCGTAAGATCAGAGAGTTCCTTCTGAGATCTTAATATCTCTATCCTTATCTTATCTTTAAATACAAAACCAAATATATGCTTAAATCTTTTAAATCCCTCTTCCAGCCCCTCAAGCAAATAATCAATAAAGACCTCATCTCTGCCTGAGGGATATAATATTTTAAAGTGTTCTGACTCACTGCTAATATAATTTTTTGTGAGTTCATGGGAATTTATAGCACATTTTGCCACATAATCCTGGCTTGATAACTTTGAAAACTCATTGTACGCCTCTCTATATCTCCCAAGATAAAAGTTGAGCTTGCCGCTCAAATATATGAACTTCTCATCCCCTGAATCCATCTTTTTGATAAGATCCTCTGCCTTATCGAACTCCAGACTGTCAATTAGATTCTCCAGAACAACATACGAGGAAGTATCATCTGCCAATGCAATTATCTGAGTGGATAGTAGAATCAATATAGAATACTGAAAGGGCCTCACTTTATTATCTCCTCGTAATATTCCCTTATTGCATCTTCATAACCCTTTATTTCATCCTCCTGAAGTGCCTTCATTATCTCCTCTCGCACCTTCTCATCGGGCTTAAAATCCTCCTTTTTTGGAAATTTTACCTCAGCAGTTCTGAATCTCCTTCTCTCTCCATCCTCCTCACCCTCATCTCCATAGGAAAGCATCTTTGACCTTCTGGATTTGAGTTTTGAGAGATCCTTTAATGCGTCATCCAGTTTTGAAATTGAGTTATCCACATTGGATCTTGCAAGAGGGATGTTCTTATTCCACATTGCAGAGATAGAGCGAACAGACTCCTGAGTTGCCTCTTTCAAATTTAAATTAAGCTTTTCAAAAGAGTTTCCAAATTGCCCTCTTAGTTCCTCTGATTTCCTCGACAATTCAGAAATCCTCTGCGATAATCTCTCTTCATTTTTAATAAGTTTATCGAGACTCTTCTTCTCAATCTGAGAAAGACTGGATTTTGAATTTTCAATGATTGACTTTATTTTATCTCTTATGCCGATACCTCTCTTATGAAAAGATTCGGTCATCCCCTGATACTCCTTATCCTGCGAAAATATCTTTGCGATATTATTTATCCACTCGAGTTTTGATACCATATTATTTGCTACAAACAGTGAATCAAAGATCTGCATATTTTTTAAGAGATCTATCATCTGAGATATGGTCGTCTGGACCTCCAGCGCTACTCTGTACTCATTCATCTCACCTGATTTTTTCTTAATAATATGGGAGTTTTCTTTTATATCATATCTCAATTTCTCAGCATCATCAATTATCGCCTTAAGAAGACTATTGAGTTTCTCCTTGATTGATTCATAATACCTCTTCTTCTGTTCAGCCTCCATACTGGATATTTCTGAGAATACCTTCCTCTGCTCATTGAGGATATCCTGTATCTCTTCAGACATACTGTGTAGCCTTTCCATAAGTTCTCTATACCTGTCACTATCAAGTGTTGAGAGCATATTAGAGAAATCGCTTTCCATATCCCCCATCATCTCATCCAGTCTTTTTAAGCGATCTTTAAATTCCTGCATATCATCCTTTTTGAGACCCTCTCTTAGTTCCCTTGCAGACTTTACCATATCCTCAACACTGTGGGAGAAATTCTGAAGTGCCTGCCTGTTTATATTTATCTCAGAAAACGACCTGTTTAATTCACTCTGTATCTCAGAATATTCCTTTAGTCTCTCCTCCAGAAGAGAGATGAGAGCCATTATCTGAATACGCACCTCCTCATTCCCACTCGCCTCATATTTCTCTACGAGCGCTTTTAATTCCGATTTAAGAGATGATATCTCCTTTGATAGACTCAAAAGTGTAATATAGACTGTTTCATCAATTATATCCTGCAATATCAGAATATTCTTTTCAAGCATACCTGTCTCATTTGCTATAAGACTTTTAAAGACAACTGGCGGATTTCTATCTTTATGTTTTAAGTGTTGCTTGATTGTGGATAAAATGCTGGTATTGAAAAAGGTAATTTCATTTTTTATATTGAGAAGCTCCTGATAGGTCTGACTCTTCTTTTTTAACTTATTCATATACTCATCAATGCCTCTTAATATATCTTGCTCAACCATACCATCTTTGCGGTCATCAATATATTTTGATATATCCTCATAAGTTAGATCCAGAGATAACAACTTCAACATGCCAGAACGAATAGCCTTGAGTGTAGATATATCTTTTATAAAATTCTCACTGCTCTTTGGTACAATAATTTTATAAAATCTTGACCTCTGTTTTTTGGGTCCTGAGATGGTATCATTATCCTCTGCCTCAAGCGCAAACATTAATTCACCCTGAACATATTTTGCGATCTCGGAGTAATCCCACAGATATTCCGATGAAACCTCTTTACTGGGTGGAACCACCTCCTTTATCCTGAATGTCTTCTCCTTTCCATCTGCAAGAGATACAACTATGCTGATTGATTTTATACCATAATCATCCGATGCAGAATAGGAGATCTCCACCTTTCTATCCACTGATGCATCCATGCTACCTCTCAATAACTCTTCAGGTCCTGATATAAAAATTTCGGGATTAGCATCTGAGATTATCTTTATTCTAATATCTCTACTTGAATACCTCAGCCCCTTCTTTGTAAAATCTATTCTTATAGATCCCTGCTCCAGAAGATTTACATCAGCAATAAAACTATTGCCCTTCTTTTCCATCCTACTTCTGATATTCTGGTAGACAAGATATGCCTTATCAGCAACTATCTTATTCTCAACTGTAATTTTCAAAATAGTCCCCTTCAATGCCTCAATAAGTCTGGCATCATCGTACTTTGTAATACTCTCCATGCCCGTATATGATGGGAAGAAAAATTCCTTCCTTACCTTTCCTATATCAATAACTATTCCAGCCCCTTCCACACCCGTTGCAACACTCCCTGCAAATGCAGATTTTATTGTTCTTAACTGATTGAAAAACAAAATTGAGACAAAAAGTAGTAATACGATTAGAGAGATCAGTGCAATTCTCACCCTTTTTTCGAAAATATTTGAATAAAATGAAAATGAATTCAATTCACCTTCGACCCTATTTATATAATCCAGATAGAGTTCATGAGAGAATCTTTCTTTTGAAAAAACAAGTTCATAAATTGAGAGGAGATGTGAATATAGTGGAAGATTGTAAGGTCTTAATATTCTAAATAACCTCTTCCCCCTATAGTAGGCCAGAGTTATTACAACGAATGCCAGAATTATAACCGTAGATGCAATAACTCCCGCAAGAAAGACCCTTTTTATTACCAACAGAGACGAATCAATGTAAGAAAGAAATATCAGAAGGAAGATCAGAATCAAAGCCATCAAAAAAAGCAGGAGTATAATTCCTCTGAACAAAAACATTAACCTGCCTGAGTAAATTTTATCCAGTATCTTATTTATCTCAAACCTTATATTATTTAGATTCACATCAGACATACCATCAGAATATAGTTTAACTGCCCATAATAATCAAGTTAAGGTTTTTTATTTTTGACAAGAAAGATAAAATCCATTAATAACAAAAGCCCGTGCCGATGTAGCTCAGCAGGTAGAGCAACTGATTCGTAATCAGTAGGTCACCGGTTCGAATCCGGTCGTCGGCTCTCTATCCCCATCCTGTAAAAATCTCTTTCTGAGTCTGATTATCTCCGCTTTAATGCCGTTTAGAATATCCTCTGAAAATTCAGGGTGCCAGTATGCCATAAGCGTATTATTCTGAAAAAGCGGCTCCATAAGATCATATCGCGCTATCTTTTGTGCCTTCTCAAACAGATCTGTATGCGGAATCGGAGAAAATTCAGCCAGATAGGAGATCCCTCCTGAATCATCCACATAATGCACAGAATCAACTACGCTCTGAGGTGTCTGATCGGGAA
>JBBISZ010000091.1:0-9322 GCA_037441045.1 Deltaproteobacteria bacterium
CAGATGTATATTCAAGAATACAATTCTTTACAAAGTATGATAATAAAAAATTCAACCTGTTTTATAAACTAATAAGCAATTGGCTATCACCGCCAATTTATATAATCCTGGGAAGAGGCTGTCCGTACAATTGTAGTTTTTGCGCAGGTGGATACAACTATAGACAGATCCTTAAAAGAAAAAGCGTTGGACAAAGAAGCGTAAATGGTGTTTTAATTGACATGGAAAATGCCGTAAGACAGGGTGCAAAAAGTGTAGTCTTTACTCATTATTATGACAGGTATGAGAATTATTACGCAAAACTTTTAGAGACAGTTTCTAATGAATTCAAAAACATCAAGATAAACTTTGATGTATGGGGATTGCCATCAAAAGAAATAATAGATGCATTTGCAGCATTGGACAAAGATTCAGTAATGCTCATTCTTGCATATAGTTTATCAGAGGAATTGAGGTCAAAAAATAGCATACATTCTTTCACAAATAACGATCTATTTTCAACAATAAATTATATTAGAAAAAATGATATAAATATAAAATTGATACTTATGGACAACTTACCTTTTGAGAATGAATATCGGAGGGAGATTCTGTCAATTAAAAAGATGCTGAGAAAAGATATTATGGTGTTTTCTCTGCCCACAGAACTGGTTCCTTCATCTCCGATGTTTCTTCACCCTGAACAATTTGAGATTATAAGAACTATGAATAACTTTGACGATTTCTATGACTACAGCAAAAGTTCATACTTTGACTCAGGATATAGATTTAATAATATGACGCAGAAGGAGATGCAATTACTAAAATGTAAAGATTTCTGTCTTATCAATCCTAAATATGGCAAACTGGTCTGCAGAGCCCTTCATAAGATTACAGGATAGTTGACCCCTTCATTTTAATACATCAAATACATATATACATTTGTCGAAAAAAAATTCAGAGAAAAAGACCAGTAAAATTCACCAAAATCATAAAGAACCGTTAATGTGGCTTTAGCTCAAAAATTCCGCAGCCTGAACCAATAATAATCCTTTTCCCTTTCTTCTCTGAAGACAGTTTTACAATTCCTCTCGGGCGTGGACCAGCGTATATCTTATTTTTTATAACACCATCCCTCATTAAAAAAATGCTTGAACCCGAAAAATCAAAGAGGAGGATGCCATCCATATTCTCAAGGTAGCTAATCTCCCTGATACCAAAAGGGACTTCCCTCGAAGTCAGGGTGAAAGAATTCAAATCGAGAATATCCATTTTATTAAGGAAAATATTCGAAAATAGAATCAGTTGTCTATCTTCCACATAATCTGATCTTGTGGCTACCGGACCAATATTTATACTTCTTAACGGCTTCAAAGAATTGGCACTATATTCTGCAAACATATCTGTTGTGTGGAGAATCAGGCTATCATTTTTTTCGTTATAAAATCCCTGAACAACCCAGCCGCTGAGTCCAGAAAAATCCAGCCATTTTAATAAAATTGGTTCCACACTATTGTAATAAAGAACAGGTATTTTCTTCCCAATAAAAGGAAAACCATAAATCAGATTTCGTACTGTATCCATCGCTGCAGAAAATCCATCCAGTCCGTTTTTTGTAGGGATAACATAAGAAACTTCGAGCTTTTCTCGGTCTATAAACACAAATTCAGCACTCCTTGCACCATAGTAATAAAGATAATTCTCATCCGGGGTAAGATAAAGTCTATGACTATAGAGAGCCGCCTTAAAATCGGGTGGATATTTTACAAATGGGAGTCTTTCGTATTCATCTTTTTCATTAATCCTGAACCCTATTATGCCATATCCATTGTCTGCGAAGTAAAAATATTTTCCATCTTTTGTTGCAACTCCACTATACACCCATAGATTTTCAAGCCAGACTGGCCTTACCTCTTTCTGAGATAAGAATCTCTTTCTATCACATACTTCATCATACCAGTTATGAGAAGGGCCATTTGAAAGGATTGTGGTTTTTGGTCTTGCAGCGCTCGAATTAAACCCAATTAGAAGAAGTAGAGAGAATAAAGGGAAGAGTATCAGAGCCGAAACGGATAAATTTTTGAGAAAATCATAAGGGGAATTTCTGAAAAGCAGAAAAATAAACAGGCAGCAGAAGATCGATAAATAATAAAATAAAAGGAACGGTTTTATTACAAGTAACAACACGGAAGGCAGGACCTCTATCAACAAAACAATTAAGCCACTGATAAATAATATATTTTTGTATAATTTCCTTTTTGAGATTTTTATTAGCAGAAAAACGAAAATACAGACAAACACAATAAGAGACAATAAAGAAAATATAAACCTCTCTCGAAAGTAATAATACAGAATTCCCAGAACAAAATCTTTTATGCTGGTAGTAAATATTACAAACCTTGAAAGATCAGCGACTTTAATGAAAACAGGCAGAAGGAAGACAAAAACCAGCAGAATAGCCAGATACTTAATAATTTCTCCCTTTTTGAGAGGTATAGTCATCTAATTTAATGTTTTATCCTTATTATACCCAGAAGTAGAAGAATATAGGTTATGATATAAGAATTTGCAGACCTATCGGACAAAAGGTCATTTATCTGTCCTTCTTTCTGTCTTTCAAGTACATCAACTGGATTTGATTCATTTGCCTTTATAATCTTTTTCAAAAGTGAAAGGAGAGATTGGTTTACAAATTCATACGACTTAAATTGATAATTCTTTATCTCCTTTCTTATCAACTCAAGAGATGTTTTCTCCTTTACTCCAATGTAGGTTACTGAGACAACATCAACTCCAGAAGAAAAGGATCTATTGGTTTTGACACCAGGTTTCATTCTATAACTTCCGTTCTCCCATAAGAAGAGCTCTGAAAGTTTTACCTCTGCCTGCAATCTCAATGCACTTTCTATATCCTTTTCTGTTGCAGCCTTCATCTGAACGAGTATCTCCCCCTGTCTTTTGTGAGACTTTGCCATAATTTTCAGGCTCTCCTGATACTGTTCATATGTAATCTGCCCATTCTGTAGCATAATTCTACCAAGACACTCCTGAAGCACTATAGGTATACTCCTCACATCGCATATCAAGCCTGCTTCAAATGAGACGATTCGTATCTGTCTCTGATTCTCAAATTCTATTTTGCCAGAAAACTTTGAATAAAGTGCATACATCAATATTTTTGGGAAATGATACTCTGAAAGCTCGCCATAAGGGAATTTTATCTCAAAATTCTCAAAGGTCTTGATCTCCTGTGCCTTCTTAAGTGACACCTTCTGTTCTATTCGCTTGATACCTGTGAGGGAAAAATCCTGACTCTCTTTTGGTAACTTCTTCTCAATTAATAATATCCCTCTGTTTAAATAATCGTTCACTATTGTCACAACTTTTTTTATATCTATATCTGTCTGTTCGGCGATCTCGCGAACCGTTAAAACACCTGTCGCTCTTGAAAGTATAAAAGCCTCTTCCTCTCCCAATTTCAAGTTATCCCAGTTTATCCTCGGACTCATATGCAAAATAGAATCCAATAGTTCATCCTGATTTATAAATTATGGACCTGGCACAATTCTACCTCCTTCTGTTTGACAGAACAATAATACATATTTGAATGTGTGGTGTAAAGGGTTTTTATCACCTTTTTATTTTGTCTCAAAGCCTCGCTCCCAGGAATTTTACAAAGGTTTAATACACTATTCATAAATAATCCTTGTAATTGTTGTAAAATCTTTTTATATAAAAAGTAGAGGCATTTTTGAAAGTATGAAAATATTGTTTATTGTCCCATTTCATCAGTTTGGCATAGATAAAGAGTTAGGTATGAATCAGAAAGGTCCCCCCCTGGGGGTTGCCTATTTACATTCATTTATGAAGAAAAACGGTATTGAGAGCGTCATATTTGACTCCAGAGCATATAAAAGACCAATTAAAGAGCTAAAGGAAATGCTCAGCAAAGAGAAACCAGACCTGATAGGAATAAATATCCACTGCACCTCCGAGATAGATGATGGTGTCTTCGTTGCAGGTAAAATAAAGACAATAGACAATAGAATACCTGTTGTGGTTGGAGGCTCTCATCCCAGCGCCCTACCAGAGGATACACTGAATAGATACAGAGATATTGATTTTGTTGTATTCGGCGAGGGAGAAAATACACTATTGGAGCTTTTGGAGGCTATCAAGAATGGCAGTGATCTTCACAATATATCCGGTCTTGCCTTTAGAGAAGAGGGGAAGATAGTAAAGAATAAACCGAGGGAGATGATAGAAAATATTGATCTGCTCCCAATGCCTGACTTTTCAGGATTTCCACTTAATAAATACAAACCACACTATTTCAAAGGGATTGAGATACCAGTTATTACCGCAAGAGGGTGTCCCAATCGTTGTGTTTTTTGTTACCAACCGATGGGACATAATGTGCGCGTGCGGTCTTTTGAACTGGTGGTAGATGAGATAGAGAGGGATATAAGGGATTACAATGCTACGCAGATATTCTTTGCGGATGATACACTTACAATTGATCCGGATTATACAATCAGATTGTTTGAAGAAATAAAGAGAAGAGGGCTCAACAAAGTAAGATACATTGCCTCAACCAGGATTGATAAGGTAAACAGGGAGATGTTAAAGACGATGAAGGAGGCAAATGTCTTTTCAATTGTTTATGGTGCGGAGTCGGGCAATCAGAATGTACTCAACGGAATAAGAAAAGGCTTTACACTTGAGCAGACTGAGCAGGCAATAAGATGGACAAAAGAGGCAGGTATAAAGGTAGATACAAATTTTATACTTGGACTTCCTTATGAGAATGAAGAAACTATTAAACAGACACTTGATTTCATTATGAAACTTGATCCTGATTTCTTAAACCTTGCAATTCTTGCTCCATTTCCAAGTACAGTTGTATATGAGTGGGCAAAGAAGGGGATTGGGGGGCTACGACTAAAAAACGACTCATATGAGGCTACTGGCAGGATTGTGGGGAATACACTTGAATTAAAAGACATCTCAAGAGCAAAACTTGAATACTACCAGACTCTCGGATATGTAAAATTTTACCTGCGCCCATCAAGAATCAGAAATCTACTCTATAAAGTAAATTTTTCCTCACTCGCCAGATTTGGCTTACACTTCATAGCAAATCAGATTAGAAAGCTCTTCGAATAAATAATAGATTTCTTGACACCAGATTGGTATTGAGATATAAAAAAATAGGAGGATTAATGATGAACTGGAGACCAAATCCCAGGCCAAAAGGCATAAGACCAAAAAAGTAGTGCGAGTCTTACTGATAAATCCACCTATTATTAAGGATAGGTTTGGAAGATTTTCCAGACTGCTGCAGGCGATGCCCTGTATAGGACTTGCGTATATTGCATCAATTCTCTTGAAAAATGGGTGCGATGTAAAGGTAATGGACTATTTTGGCGAAGAACTCTCCTATCAGGATCTTGAGACAACACTTATTAATTTCAAACCCGATATGGTGGGAATTACCACACTTACTCCATCTGCACCGGTTGTAGAAAATATGTGTAGAATAATAAGAGAAAAATCTAAAGACACAAAAATCGTCCTTGGCGGGTTACATGCAAGCCTGTTTTATGAAGACTTTCTTGTGAGTGACCTTGCAGATATTGTTGTAAATGGAGAGGGTGAAGATACTATTCTGGAAATATATGATTGGATGAACAAAAATAGGCAGATGTCAGAGATAAAAGGTATCTGTTATAGAGAAGGCAATCAGGTGTATGTAACACAAAACAGGGAGCCGAGAACAGATCTGGACTCTTTACCCTTTCCGGCGTGGCATCTATTTCCTTATAAAGCCTACGGAATGCTTCCATTTGCCGATATAGTAAAACCCACGCTATCTATTTCTGGCTCAAGAGGATGTCCTTATAGATGTACTTACTGCTCACTTGACTATATGGGGAAGATATACAGGAAACGCTCACCCGAATCAATTGTGGACGAAATTGAGTTTTTAAACAAAGACTTTGGTGTCAGACAGATAGGTTTTATTGACCCGATTTTTCCAATGGAAGAAAGGCACACCATAGAGTTCTGTAATGAGATGATCCGTCGCGGGCTCAATAAAAAAGTTGTATGGATCTCAGAAACAAGGCCTGACAGATTAAACAAAGATTTACTTAATCTTATGTATAAATCTGGTGCAAGGCGTCTATTGTTTGGCATAGAGTCCGGCAACCAGAACGTACTTGAAAGAATTAATAAAAGACTTGATCTGAATATTACAAAAGAAATGATTCAAACTGCCCACGAGGAGAAGATACATATTGTGGGGTTGTTTATGATTGGACTTCCAGATGAGACGGAACAGGAGATAGAGGACACAATAAGATTTTCAATTGAATCAGATGTAGACTTTGCAAAATTTGCAATCACCGTCCCATTTCCCGGTTCACAGTTATATGATAACATGGTAGCAAAGGGAAAACTCAAGAGAAGAGACTGGGAAAATTACACCACATTTAATCCCGACCCAGCAAAAATGGTTCTTGCCACAGATTCAATATCTGCTGAAAGACTTCTCGTTCTTCAAAAAAAGGCAACAAGAAGATTTTATCTGAGACCTGGAATGATATTAAGACATCTATTTGTTATACGCACGATTACACCCAAAAACCTCTTATATGGAATCTATGCAATGATGAAATGAGAGTACTTCTTGTACATGGTCCGAGAAAATTCTGGCCATTTATCCACGAACAGGATAATTATCTGGTACCACAGAATCTCATCTGTCTTGCCGCATATCTCAGAAGGGCAAAGGTGGATGTAAGCGTTCTTGACTGTCTGCCATTACACATGGGATACAGGACGCTTGCATCTGAAATTATAAAGAGAAGCCCAGATGTTGTGGCTGTAGGAGAAAATCACTCAATGTATGCCAGTGAGGCACTCAAAGTTTTAAGACTTGCAAAAGAAATTGATAAAGACATTATAACGATCGCGGGCGGAACACACTTCTCCAATACTTTAGAATGGACGCTTAACTCAAATGTTGTAGATTATGTTGTAATCGGTGAGGGTGAAGAGACCTTTCTTGACCTTATTAATCATCTCTCTGATGACAGAAATAACACTGAAAATGTAAAAGGTATAGCATTCAAACGGGACGGAGAGACGATTGTTACTGAGCCAAGACCTCTTATAAATGATATGAATTCTCTCCCGATGCCCGCTTATGATATGTTGCCGATGCATCTGTATGGCAGGTCTGATTATCTTTTTTCTCCCGGAGGAACAACCATTCACCATTCAAGGGGCTGCACTGGAAGCTGCAGTTTTTGTGCCTTCTGGCTCCAGAATGCAGAAAGAAAGATTGTAAACGGAAAAATTAAACTGATCCCTCGCTTTAGAACCAAGAGCCCTGAATATACAGTTGAAGAAATAGAGTATCTCTACAGGACTTTCAACAAGAGAATGATGATCTTTGTAGATGACTCTTTTAATCTACTTCCTGAATGGAACGATAGGTTCGCCGAACTTCTGCTAAAAAAGAATCTGCCTGTAGGCTGGTTCGGATTTATGAGAGCAGATTGCCTCCTGAGAGATGAGAAAAATGGCATACTTGAAAAGCTCGTTCGGTCGGGCCTTGTTCACATCTGCATAGGGGTTGAGAGGAATGAGAAGGAGGTTCTTGAGAGTTTCAACAAGAAGTTTTACAAACCCTCAACAACAGAAGAGGTTATAAAAATTTTCAAAACAAAATATCCACAGGTATTTCTTCAGGGCACTTTTATTGTCGGTCATAGAAAAGAGAGCAGAGAATCATTGAAAAAACTTGGTGAATATGCAAAGAGGCTTGACCTTGACTTCCCTGCATTCCACCCGCTCACACCTGTTCCGGGAACATTAATGTACGATGAGGCTATTGTTAATGGCTGGCTCAAAGATGTAGATTTTGACGAATTTGACTGGAGCACGCCTGTCATGGATTCTGAATATCTTACAAGAGATGAAATTCTGGATCTAACATCTGAGATTACGGCTGACTACCTGCGCTACGGGTGGATTATAAAAGGGCTCACCTCCAGGTATAAATACAGGCGCAACATGTATCTGTGGTGGTTGATAGTCTCAATGAAAGTCGGCATAAAAAATCTATATATGAAAATGAATCCATTCGACCCAAAGAATTACCAGCTCCTTTACAAACCAGAATGGTACGATGATTAAAAATTATTATCAGTTCAACAAGAAAACCCAGAACAGTAATGATATTATAAACAGGTAAACAGAAAAACAACATTTAGATAAAAATATTTATTAATTTTAATTGATTTTGTTTTTAAGCCTCTAACGTTTTAGCATTTTTACTTGGTTAAATGATTTTGATGTCATGTCCAGAAGCTAATTAAACATTAAGTATTGTAGATAAATAAATAATCACAAAGAATAATTCTCTATTATACATTGTTCATAATGCTTTATAATATTAATAAATTTTAAGATTTAATTCCAAATTTTCTATTAACATTGCTAAAAAAATAAAATATTTTGAATTGTACCTGTTTTAATGTCGTATTATGCCAGTTTTTTACCCGGATGTAAATCTCTCCTGGATCATTCTTATTATAGCTACACTATCTCCGTCTAATAAATTAATAGAGTATTGTTAACATATTACATTTTTGAAACAAGTAGTCGTCTTCCTTTTTGCGAAATTATATCAAAGACAGAGAATAGTGCTGAGGCAAATGTGCCTTTTACTCCAGTTACAATAATCAAATTACTGGATTTTATAGCGGTGATAATAAAACCTGACTCAAGTAGAATCTCTCTATCAGGTATCTGCGCTGAATTTACTATTAGATCGTGGGTCAAAACAAGTTTGTCTTTTTCCTCTACCTCTTCATTTAGCATAAAGATAGAAATATCCTTAAAGTCTCCGCCCGGTGAGATTTTTTCAATCTCTTCTAAAGGAAGAGCACCCACAAAATAGTCTTTATCAGATATATTAGTATTTGGTGACATACTGCTTTTTCCAGAGCAAACCATAAAGAATTTATATTCTGACACATCTTTCAACTCTCTTATCAGTGCCCTAAATGTCTCTTCTTCACTCTCATAAGGGGTTTCAAGAGAGAAAACAGAACTCCCTCTTCTCCCTATCCTGATTGGTACAACTCCCTTTCTTTCATTGTAGTACAGAAAAATAAAAACAAAAGCAATAACCAGAAAAACTATAACCAGAAAATTAGTCATATTTCTCCTCCCTCATAAAAGGTAGATTACCACAGCGAGCGTTTCATTCAATAAAAATAATAACAAAATCACTGCTGTCCAAAATAATTTTTAGTCATAAAATTTATCC
>JBBISZ010000092.1:0-9285 GCA_037441045.1 Deltaproteobacteria bacterium
AAATTATCTAACATCATATCTCATCAGACAGACCACAGTCCGCGCATTTACATAATAACCCATAGACACATCCAATGGAAAATCGGTCTCCTCCTCTGCAATATTCTCAGGAAACTTTAAAGATGTATCAATAATTCTATACCATCGGCTACCTTTTACCTTTGGTATCTTAAATATTTTAGGTTCCCAGTATGAATTGAGAATTATATAAAAATCCTTATTCCGCATTCTAAAGTTTTTGTCCGTTTCACAACCTTCAATTAGAAATGCCAGTGTATATTCATCTGGTTTATCCCATTGAGGCATTCGGAGTTTTTCGTTGAACCATTTTATATTAAAATGATAGGAGTCTACCTTCCTGATAGTGTCGAAAAAGTATGGTCTTTTGAAATGGGCATTATTCTTTCTTAATTTAATACATCTTCTGACAAATTCAAAGAAGTCATAATTTTTTTTTAGAAGTTCCCAGTCATAATAAGACATATCATTGTCCTGACAGTAGGCATTATTATTCCCTTTTTGTGTTCTCTTAAATTCATCGCCACCAAGGATCATAGGAACGCCCTGCGATAATATCAGGATTGAAATAAAATTTTTCATCAATCTGTCTCTCAAAGTAAGTATATCTGGATTATCAGTTTTACCCTCCACTCCCCAGTTGTATGAATTATTGTCATCAAATCCATCTTTGTTATCTTCAAGATTTGCCTCGTTGTGTTTGTGGGAATAACTGACAAGATCATTCAAAGTAAAGCCATCGTGCGATGTTACAAAATTTATGCTATGACAGGGCGTTCTTCCACTCACATCATACAGATCCGAACTACCTGTCAATCTATACCCCATCTCTGCTATCATACCTGGATCTGATTTTACAAATTTTCTTATTGCATCCCTGTATTTTCCATTAAGTTCCGACCAGTTTGGTGGAAATTTCCCCAGTTGATAAGAATCCTCTAAAGCAATATCCCACGGCTCCGCAATAAGTTTAACTCTCGACAGAACAGGATCCTGATATACTGCAACAAAAAATGAACTTATTTGAGAGAATTTGCCATTTGTTCTTCCCAGAACAGAGGCAAGATCAAATCTAAAACCGTCCACATGCATCGTCAGCACCCAGTACCTCAATGAATCCATGACAAGTTTTATTACCTGAGGCTCATCAAAATTCAGGCAATTACCACAGCCACTATAATCCTCATAATATCTTTTGTCCTTTTTCAACTTATAATAGGTCGGATTGTCAATCCCCCTGAAGGATAGTGTTGGACCAAGCTCATTACCCTCGCAGGTGTGATTATATACTACATCCAGTATCACCTCTATGCCCGCCTTATGTAATTCCCTCACCATCGTCTTAAATTCATCCACCTGACAACCAATATATGACCGAGTTGAAAATCTCACATCAGGCGCAAAATAACCGAGCGTATTATATCCCCAATAGTTTGAGAGTCCTTTTTTAAGTAGATGTTTCTCCTGATGAATATGATGAACAGGTAAAAACTCAACACAATTAATTCCAAGTTTCTTAAAATATTCTATTTTATCAACTACCCCAAGGTATGTCCCAGGATTATTCGAGCCCGAACCCTGTTTTGCTGTAAGACTTTTTATATGTGTCTCGTAAATGATGAGTTCATTTAAGGGGATCTGCAAAATCCTGTCATCATCCCAGTCAAAACTATCATCAACGACAATACATCTTGGTGATGAGTCAATATTTTCAATATTAGAAAAGGATAGATCGAGTTCTGGTGAATTTATATCATATCCAAAATGATCTCCATTTATTTCATAATCTCCACTGATAGCCTTAGCATAAGGATCCATTAAAATTTTATTGGGATTAAATCTCAAACCTTCCTCAGGTATGTAATCTCCATATACTCTATAGGCATAAAGTTGTCCTCTCTTTGCCCCTTCAATAAATATGTGCCAGACATTCATAGTGCGATTCTTGATTATGAATGTTTGAGATGGATATTTATCTCCTATACTTTCAAAAAAAAGCAGTTCTACTGCTGTAGCATATTTAGAATAAATTGCAAAATTTACACCGTTCTCAAATATTGTAGCACCAAGAGGATAAAATCTACCAGGAAGTGTTTTAAATTTACCAGACATTATTTATTTCCCCAGTATATTTTTTGAAATTATCTCAGATCCTCTGATAGCCACCATAAAATCTCCGAATATACCAAGCGGTGCGAATACAGTAGAAGAGACATTTATAAAATTATCTATACCCGTCTTCATTTCAGTGAGTAAGATCCCGTCTTTTAGTTCGCCGCCATAGTATTGTAGCATAGATGGGTTGAAATTATGTTTTTTTATTTCTTTTAAGTTTATATCCATAATTGTGTCAGTCTCAAGAACAGAGGAAATATCAATAATATTATTTTCTGCAAATGGAAAGACATAATATAAAACATTTTCGGCTCGTTTGTTTAATTTTTCTACATTTTTTTTATTATAATCCTGAGGCTTTACGAAGAATGTTACAGATATAACACTGTTTTCTTTGATTATTGCCCTGCCTCGCATCGCTTTAGAAATTGTCATCTGAAAGGAATCTTCAACAATATTGTTAAAATTATTATTTTTCAAAAAAATCACTTTTGATGCAATATCGGGTATCACTTTTGAAGGAACAACAAAATTGGTTGTAAATCGGATATAAGACTCTATACAATTAATCTTAAGTTTTTCCCACAATCTTTCAGAAATAATTTCCTTAAATCTTGTAGCATCAGTTGAAATCATTACTGAATCTATGTGATATCTATTGTGGTGCCTTTCATCAATTATATAATAATTGAATCCCCTCTTTTCTATTGTATATTTATTAACTGTCCCATCCAGAATAAGAACTCCTTTGTCTGCCAGTCGTTTTATAAGAAGAGATTTTAGTTTTTCGATAGATGATAATAAAAACCAGTTCTCCTGAAAAAGAAAACCCAATAACGATTCCTGAGATGAAACAATTTTTTTAGTATCGTATGCTTGAAGAAAAAGAAGAATGGTTTTAAATAGTATTTTTTCTCTTTCATTATCAAAATATTTTAATATGGACGATTCTTCCGTTAAAGCCTTAAATGAGTTATTGTTAAATTTTCTTTTGTCCCAGAAAGAGTACAGAGGATAAGGTGGGTGATTGTTAAAGAAGGAGATAATCTTCTCACGTTTTTGATGTGCGGATAAAATAAAATTCTTAATTGTATCTTTTTTGAGACCAAGTTCACTGGCAAATTCTTCAACTGTTTCGTCTTTATGGGTTGATAAATCAATTCTAAGCCTTCGAGTTATATATTGCATTTTATCAAACTTTTCAGATTCATCCTCAAACTCCGATTGGGAAATAGAAAGAAACTGTTTACATTGAGCCATAAGCTCACCAAATTCAAGTGGAGGCAATAGAAAAGGAGAGACTGGCAGTGTAAAACCATTTGATAGATATCTATCTGCAGGAGTAGTATTTCTGAGTACAATTACTTTATAATGAAAATGGGTAAGAAGATTGGCAGCTACAAGTCCGCTTATATCATCGCCGGCGATTAATGTATCAAATCTCTGAATTGACATAATTAAACGAGTTCTACGACCGGTTCACCACGATTATGGACTATCTCTCCCAGAATATATGCTCTTAGATTAAATCTTTTGTATAGTCTCTTAATCAAGGCAACTGCATTATTCTCTGATGATATGAACACATATCCAATACCCATATTAAAAGTATTAAACATATCGCTTTCTGGCACATTTCCTTCTTTCTGAAGCCATTTAAATATAGGCAATACCGGCATTCTATTTTTATAGATTAAAGCCTTTGTATTTTCTGGAAGAACTCGCGGAATATTCCCGGGTAGTCCCGAACCAGTAATATGTGCCATCGCTTTTATCTCGAATCTCTCAATAATATCCATAACAGGTTTTACATAAATGATTGTAGGCTTCATTATTGTTTTCACAAAAGGACCCTTAAAGCCTTTTACAACAGTGTTTTTATTGTACTTCTTTATATCAAAAAATATCTTTCTTACAAGTGAATAACCATTACTGTGTATCCCGCTGGATTCAACTCCAATTATAATATCACCCTTTTTAACCTTATGACCATCAATAATCTTCTTCTTATCCACAATACCTACAACAAAACCGGCAATATCATATTCTCCCTCGGCATAAAATGATGGCATCTCTGCCGTCTCTCCTCCTATAAGGGCACAACCTGCCTGCCTGCATCCCTCAGCAATCCCTTCTATTACCTCACTTGCTACTCCAAGTTTTAGCTTGCCTGTGGCAAAATAATCCAGCATAAACAAAGGTCTGGCACCACACACAATCAGATCATTTACACACATTGCAACAAGATCAATACCCACTGTATTATGGATCCCTGTCATAAATGCAAATTTCAGTTTTGTGCCGACTCCATCTGTAGATGATACAAGAATAGGTTCTTTCATTTTGCTTATATCGGGCTTGAAAAGTGCTGCAAAACCGCCGAGACCTCCCAGAACTCCCTTAACAAAAGTAGATTGAATAGGTTTGCTGATTATCTCAACAAATTTATCGCCTGCCTCAATATCCACTCCTGCATCTTTATATGTAGGCATAAAATCTCCTTAACAAAGTTGGTGAGAATATAAATTTAAGCTTCTGATTCGTCAAGTTGAATAAATTATAAATTTTACCCTCTACTTACCTTATTTATTTATTGGTATCAGATTTAACCCACCCGGATAGGCATAACTGACATACTGATCATAACCGTGAACAGTAATTCCAACAGGTTTATCTGCAACAATTGTATGGGTACCTGCACTTACTGCTATTTTTGCTACTACATATTTTCCAGAACCAATAGAAGTAAATCCTCCAACGGGATTACCATCAAGCTGCACACTGGTTCCAGATGGTGCAGTAATGTTTACAAAATTTCCACCATTGTAATTTGTTGGAACAAGGAATATATAATCCATTCTATATTGTTCAATAGGAGGAGTAATTGACATGGAAGGATCTCCTGTTCCCGCTCCAGCATCTTGTCCTGCCATATATTGTCCTAACAATATTGGGCGAGATGCAGTAACCTCAAAGTCCTGTTTTGAACTAAAATCGTAAAATTGACCTCTATTTAGTGTCTTTGGAGTTCCTGGCTGAACAGGATTGGTTGTAATAACTGTATTATCATACGCAGCGAGAAATCTCCAATAATCTGGTTCAGTTCTACGCGGTTTGTATTTGGTTGCAATAAAGTTCCTTCCCCATGTTGCGATAGGAAAAATTTGCATTTCAAGATGATCACATGCTGTAACACCTGTTGGCACTTGAGAGCAACCAGTTCCTCCATATACAGCAACAGGTTTATCTGCAAGAATATACGTGCCTGTCATGTCTGAACCATAATCACACGCCTCAAAATCAAGAACATCCCATTGGTTCATTGTAAACTGTTTTGTACTTCCTGCTGACATGTCAGGTATAGTTCCACCTGCACATACATGGGCAGACACTTTCACTGTAACATTGGTTGTCCCTGGCTGAGTTGCAATAATTACAGCATAAGAACTCAAAGATTCATTACTATCTCCATACCAGCTAAACGATCTATCTCTCGCCAAAACAAAATATTCATTGGTCATAGCAGCTGTTGGAATCAGTAGTGAGGCATCATTGGAATATCTCATATCATTGTTGTATGGATTAAATTGATATACAGCCACAGGAACAGTACTTGTCAACCTGAATGAATTTTTCCCCGTATAAGATTTTCCATAGCCCTCTATATTATTTGGTGCTGGTAAAAAGGTAGCAAGTCCTTTTGGGGGCACTGTCTTCTGATCTATCTGCCCTGTATTTTTATACAATGTAGCAATTGCTGGTTTATCTCCTGGATTACTTACAACGATTGCATATTGAGCATTCTGGGCATCAAACCCACCTCCCTGAGGCAGATCTGCAGGCCAGTATTCGCAACCAATATAAGATTTTTCAATCTCTGCCTTATCACAGAGTGTCATACATTTTCCATTCTCACAATGATTCCCAACGTTGTTGGGGTCAGTGCACTCCTCCACGACATCAAAACCGGTTCCATTTACATTACATTGTAAAACTTTGTTTCCATCGCATTTCTTATAACCACTTGAACAGACCTTTACAATACAGCCATTCCCAACACATATCATACCAGCCCCACATCCTTTTAAATTCCATTCGGTACCAAGTTCATTACATATTTTTAATGTGTTTGGGTTATTTGAATCACATTCCTGATAATTTGGCTGGCAGATCCTTGGAATACATTGATTATTTATACATACTGCGTTATTGCTTTCACAATCCTCTTTGACATTATAGTTGGCACCTTTATCGTCACAAATCTGTACAAATTTATTATCGGGTGAACATCTTTCTGTTCTGGGAATACACTGCTGTTTGAGACAGGCATAGATTGGATCTCCATTATTATCTGTTCCTGCCACATCACAAACATAACCAGCCCCACAACTCCTGCTATCCCATGCAGTTCCCGCATTATTGCAGGTATTTAAAAACTGCGCATCCTGGCTGCACTCGGTAGAATTTGGTTTGCAAATAATATCCTTGCAACTATTTAAATCGCATATCTGATTCTTTGGGCAATCAGTAGTAATAAATCCCGTGCCTTTGTCATTACAGGTCTGCAGCCTACCATCACCACTACATCTGGTCTCACCCTTTACACATATTACATTTATACACACATTATTCAGGCAATAAGTATTTGCGGGGCAATTAAATGTATCAAATTTCTTAGTAGTGGCATTACAAATCTGTAATTTACCATCCGATGTGCATTGTCTTTCTCCTGGAATGCACTTTGCGGATGTACATTCACCATTTTCACAATATTCACCACTGGGGCATGAAGATATAACCCATTCAGTACCATCTTCATTACAGGTTGATACATACTGATTGTAACAACCTTTATCTCCAGGATTGCATATTTTATTCTTTTCTGAATCTTTATCTGTACTTCTCTTTACACATTTATTGAGCGTAGTGTTGCAATACTCGTCACTCTTACATTCAGAGTTTGATGAGCATCTTGTTATTGTCCCGCCATCCTGCTCACCACTACCGTTAGCACTATCCGAACAACTATAAAATGATAATAAAGCTAAAGTAAACAATATAAATAAATTTAAATTTTTCATTCCCAACCTCCTGGTATTATATTATAGCAAATTATAAAAAATCCTTCAAACTAAATAATAAATGTATTCAACCAACAATAGTTTTGTAATTGTTTTATAATTTTTCACCGACTTAATCGGTACTTACCTCTTTAATCTTAAAATCCTGTTTTCAGATTATTCACGACATCGCTATTATACAAAAATTGTGCTATATTTGAATATTATGCTGGATAAAATTTTTATTGAAGTAAATCGTACCTGTCATAAGAATTGTTACTATTGTTATAATACTATAAAGAGAGGTGCTCCTTCGTCTCCAGAAATAAAACAAATTATTAGTTCTGTACAAAAATTATCAGGGAAAAGAAAGAGTATTGGACTTATTTTCTCGGGAGGGGAACCTCTATTAAATATTAATGATATAAAAGATATAGCAGAAAAACTAAGACCATTTTATCCAGGATTGAGAATAACTATAATTACTAATGTGGACAAATATACCGAAGATTTTATAAGTTTTATAAATCATTATAAGCCATATCTGGTAATATCTTACAATAGTAAGACTAATTCTTTTTTGAATTACTTATTAAAAATGATAGACAGAGAAAAAATATTTGTGAGATTTACAATTACACCAGAAAATGTTGAATCAATTTATAATAAAATAAAATTGGTAATTTCAAAATATATCCTATGTGGTATCTCCCCAGCTTATGGAATTGAGTGGGATGAAAAAAGCCTGAAGAGCTTGCAGGATTTATATTTCAAACTATCTTCCAGAAGGCACAGAAATTATATTACGGATTTTATAAATATCCCGGGTAGAGGAATTTGTAAATCTCTTAAAAACCCAAATGCTATAGATATAAATGGAAAAATTCATCCATGCCATCGAGCAATATACCTCTCAAAGAAGGATATTCAGGATGGAAAGTTTACTTCTGAATGTAAATTCTGCCCTGCTTACAAGCACTGTAAACCATGTATTTATAAAGAAATCCCTGGTAGAGGCTGTAAAATAAGGGTTGCAATTTCTCCAGTTTATGAGTTATTATTAAAGACAAGGAGGAGAGAGATGAAGAAGAAAGTAAAAATCACCCACAAAGGAAAAACATATTTAATCCCTGAAAAAGTTCTAAAACATTACATTAAATCAAAAAATAGCTTGAAAAAGAGCAGAAAAAATAGCAGAAATTTTTATGAACTTGGAGAGTCAGATTGCTATTGACATACGCATTGGTGCCACTGAGTATCACAGGCATTCCCAAAACAATCTTCTACTGAATAGCATTCCACACCACAGGTACCGCCCTTAAAAGGATTCATAGGATCTATAGGCTGACATTCAAGTGGAGAGGGACAGTTGTTCAAAGTAACAGAACAACTCTTGCATAGATTTGGATCTTTAGGCTGACAACTTGGTGGGTTGGTCTTTGTGCTACAATACTGGTTCGTGTAATCACATCCACCATCACAGGCATCCTGAATTTTCTGGCAGGTCAGAGTCACTTTATCACAGAAAAAACCTTTTGATTGATCGCAATGTTCATTCTTGATACATTGCTTGCATTCAAAAGAACCACCGATATCACAATACTTATTAACTGGATTGTTTGCACACTCCTGATCCGTATGACAGATAGTATTCTGTTTGCATGTTTTTGTGTTTGTATCACAGTAGTAACCTTCACAACAATTAAGTGTATTAAGACACCCGCTCTTGCATTCAGCCTTACTGTTTACTACAACACAGTAACTGCCACAATTACATTTATAATTGTCGCATGGATTGCCTGCATCATATCCAGTATCTGTAATCTCATCCACACCTGTATCTTTTATAACTGTATCAGTAATTATATCCGTTGGCTCAACATCTTTTTGAGTATCAGTTATAACATATATATCTGTAAAACCATCTATAATATCAAGAGTCTCAGTATCCTTTACACAAACATAGCACTGATTTTTCAGCGTATCACAGCACATACCAGGACCACATTCTTTATCCTCTATGCAGAAGCCAGAAGAACCACATTTGCATTTTCCCTCTGAGCAGGTTCCACCATAGCAATCCGCGCTCTTT
>JBBISZ010000093.1:0-9277 GCA_037441045.1 Deltaproteobacteria bacterium
CACATTGTTTTATAAGGATAAATTTTATGACTAAAAATTATTTTGGACAGCAGTGATGTGGTTTAAATTTTAAAGTGTCACATGTTTAGTATTCCTTTCTTGGTGAGATTTATTTCAAAAAGAGAGATATCTTCGTAATATAGGTATAACTTCATTAATAATAGAAAATATTAAGAGTCAAAAAGAGTCATAAGATGAAAAAATTTAACAATGTTACACAATTAAAAATTCGCTTATTTATGTAAATAGCATTTGTAATAAAGAGGTGAATAGTGTTGTAAATGTGATGTTAAAAAAGTAATGATAAAATGTGACATATCCTGTGGTAATAACAAATAAAAAATAGAATTATTCTTAAATAGAGTTTCTAAGAAAAAATCATCTATCAGAATTAGAATTTGTTGCTGGTTGATTCAGAATCTCTTTGAATAATCTCTTATGAAGTCCAGAAGTCCACTGTCTCGCCAGTCTCGTGGTCCTTCAAATTTCAGAATAATATTGCCATTCTTTACAATATAGGTTTCAGGAAATTTTATGCTGCCAAGTTTTTTTGCAACCTCTCCTCCACGATCAAATAGAAAAGGGCAATTAATATTTCTATCTTTTAAGTAATTTATAGCGACTTCCAGTTCCTCGTCTACAGATATACAAAAGAAGTTGAATTCCTTTTCCTTAATAGTAGATATTGAGAGTAGCTCCTCTTCACACGATTTACACCATGTTGCCCAGAAGTGCAAAAAGTAGACGCCCTTTGATAGATTGTTGCTATCAAAAATATTTCTTGAAGAATCCATCAATGAAAATTTGACAGGTCTCTTTTCAAGATATGCAGGAAAATATAGAGATGCCTTTACTTCATATTCATTGACCTTCTCTGTCCTGTATTTAATATAGAGAAGACAGAAAAAAGAGGCCATAAAAACAAGGAAGAAAATAACTTTATATTTATAAGGAATCATCTATAAGCGGGGACGGCAGAGCCAATATACTCTTCTATAAGTCTCTTATCCTCCTCTCTCATATCGGAAAAAATTACACTCACACCTAATCCTGCCTCTTCGGGTCTCTGAGCAAGAACTTCTCCTCTTAGTATCAGTTTTTCTTCTGAGTTGAGAGATATCTCCAGCTCAACCTTCTCTCCCTTTGGGAGAGGTATTGCTGTATTTAAGAATACTCCGTTGAGGCTAATATCCCCATTGTATTTTACAAAAAATCTACTACCCTTCCTCTTTACACCAATATCTACGGGTATGCGAGGCGATGTTCTTCTATCATGATTCATAATTGAAAAACCTTTTATTGTTGATTAATCTTATTTTTCTTCAAGAACTTCGTAAACAATCTCGCCTTCGTCAATCACAAAAGAGTGTGGACAGCCGTAAGTATCACACACTCCGACTGCTGAACTCTTCTTCCCTTTGGGCGTAAGATAAAGTGCCCTTCTCATGGCTCCGGGCCTACAGGTACAGGGTATGAGTGGTTGAAGTTCTTCATGGCAGGTAGGACAGCATAATTTAAGCGGAGTCTTATCTGGGAGATCCGGACCAATTATACGCTGGTCATTAATTATTGGGCTTACATAGTAAATGTATCTCCCGCCAGTCTCCTGCAGCGCAAGAATCTTTATAGCCTTGAATCCATCAAAGAGTTCCTCAGATGTAATCAGTCGATGTCCATTGTGGCAATAAACGTTCGGCAGATATAGTTTACCCTTTTCTTTTCGAATATTGCTAACCTTTGTAAAGTTATAATTTGAAAGATATTCTCTGAGATTGGTCTTGTGAGTATTCTTTCTTGCCATCGCTACCTCCTGAATAATAGCAAAATGATAATATTGATTTAGTAAAAAATCAACCGTTATCCTCTGCCAATAATATACTTATATGGATCTACCTCTTCTCTCAAAATATGTAGTTCCTCCTCTGTGGGTTTTGCTGTCTCTGTAATCTTTTTTGCCAGAAGAAGGTAAAAGCCAGTATTTTTCTTGATATCCTCAACTGAGTATCCTGGGTGAACCGATTCAATTCTCATTCGGCAGGTCTCTTCGTCATATCCAAGCACACCGAGATTTGTTATAACCTTATATGGACCAGAGCCTTTTGGCAGTCCAGCCTTCTCCCGCGCCCCTTTACCTGTTAGATATCCTGGAGAAGTAATAAAATCCACCTTTTCTACAAATCTTCTGGAATCCTGTGGAGTTATTACCATAGTTCGCCATGTTAGAGATGCAAGATCGTTTGCGCCGCCGGAGCCGGGAAATCTTACCTTTGGATGGTCATAATCTGTGCCTATCATTGAACTATTTAAGTTCCCGTACATATCTATCTGTGCACCGCCCAGAAAACAGTAGTCAACCATCCCCCTCTGACATGCCTCCATAGTCTCAAGCATTCCTGATGCCATCAGTGCCTTGTAAAATGTTCTTGAATCCCCTACAGATATTGGCATTGTAGGAAGGATTGGAGCAAACGCACCTGCCTCAAAAAAAGCCATTAGATTTGGTGCATTTAATTTTTGTGCGAGCATTGCTGCTGCACAGGGCGCACCTGTCCCCACCACCACAGTAGCACCATTTTCAAGAAATCTGGATGCCACACATATCATAAGCTCCATTGAGTTGTAGTCTGCCATAGTCTTTTACCTCCCTTGATTAATGAGTCTTTCTATCTGCATGAGTTGATGCAACCTCTTAAGACCGCCATTGACTTCTATATATTCATAGAAATCCTTGACATTATAAATGTTGCGGTTTAGAAACTCCTTGAATTTCTCGGGATCTTTCTCTGCCTCAAGCCATTCTTTGAGGTGTGCCTCGTCAGAGTAATACATATATGGCATGTTTCCCGGATACGAACCAAAAGGCACTTCTATTACTGCATCTACCAGATAATAAGGGATGATCGTCCTTGTAGGATCGTTTCTTATATACTCTGTTGGAACAATCTGTTCTGTTGTAATGATAAGTTTCTTTGCAGCCCTTGCCATCTCATAATCTGCTATCTGAATACCGTCTATCTGGCAATTACCGTATATGTCGGAACGGTGTACGTGGATTATTCCAACATCAGGGTGTAGTGCCGGATATGCAACGAGCTTTTTATGAGTATATGGACATTCAATCTCTTTTGCTGCAGAATATTTGAATACATCAGTCCCCATCATATTTCTTGCAGGGAGAAAAGGTACACCCATTGCCGCAGCCTTGTATCTCCATGCAAGAGCGGCATTTGTCCACTCAACAACTTTTATCTTTCCAGTCTCAACGGCTTTACGAGCATTAGATGACAGACCTCTTGCCTCAAGCCCAATAATATAAGCAATATCACACCTGTTTATACATTCTCCTGCAACCAGAATCTGGAAATCATGTGTAGCCGTGTGCCCCGAGAGTCCGAGATTCTTCTTCTTCTGTCTCACTATCTCATGCAAAACAGCAGTCGGAATCCTTACACCTCCGAATCCACCAACAGCAATGTACTCACCGTCGTTAATCAGATTTTTTACAGCATCAGAGGTGGTGGTGAGCTTGTTTTTTAAAGATTTGTCTTTTTTCCTGAAGAAATCTCTCATCTCATCGCAATCGTAAAATTGTAGAAGTTCTCTTGTGCCTGATTTTAATTCCTGCATAATTACCTCCTGAAGCAGGAAGAAACTATAACAAGAATATTTTTTTGACAAGTAAAATAGAGAAAACAACACAATTGTTGCTTAAAATAGAAAATCATCATTCTCTCATATAAGGAAAGAACTGCCTGAATAATGATTTTTCTTATGATGTTTAACTATCGAGCGGAGTATAAATATTAGAGGCAGTTTGAACAGTCTGAACAGAATATTAGCCCAAATCCGATAGCCCAGGTCCGCGCTTTAAAAAATCTTTTGTTTTTAAAAAATTATTTTGATAATGCTACATACTCTGAGATTGAGAAATAAAACTAAAGGGTCAGTCTGGGGTTGTTTTGGCCTCTTCTCTTCCAGAATCTTTATCTACCTCCTCCTCCAAAAAGAAAAGATATAAAATAAGCGTCTGAATAAAATAATAGTACCCGGGGTGAATGGATCGGTTTATCACCACAACCGAAGCAAAAATAAGAATGGATATCCTGAGTGCAGAGGAAATACTATTCATACCTGTTCTTATTGTTTTATAAATACCGTATAGAATAAAAAGTAGCAACATTGCCATAAGAATATATGAAAGATAAGGCGATATTAATGTATCAACAAAGTACCAGATTGAATGAAATTTTCCGGGGTTTTTCTGATACAAAAAGATATCTCTCAATGGATTTGTCCTGAGCTCTAAAGGTGCGTGCGTCGCCTCAAATAGCCAGAAAGTAAAAAATAGTATTGAGGAAATAATTAAAGTCAGCACAAATCTTCTTCTCTCATCCTTTTGATAAATGAAGACAAACTGAATGAGTCCTGAGATGGGGTATATCTTCATCATTGAAGAAAATATTAAGCTCAAACCTGACAGTACAGGCTTTCTGAGAAGATATATCCCCAGAAGAAAGAATGCTGTCTGGGGTAGTTCGTTTGCATTAACAGAAAGAATGATTGAATTTAATGGGTTCAGGAGAAAGATCAGAGCAGCATAAAGTCCGTACCTCCTGAAAGACTTGATGAAAATGAATATTATAAGAGCCTCATAAAATAGGGCTCCAGTAGAGGATGTGGCAACAGTTAGTGGGACATTACTTATAGAATTCCATGGTGTCAACGCATCTCCCCAGAGGAGATATCTTGTCAGATATGCCAGTGGAACAAAAGGCAAATATGCAAGATATAAGGCTGGACCATACCTTGAACCAATTGATACCACACCCCAGTAATCCCTGAATGGAGAACTTCCTGTAAGATATAAAATTGCACCTGTTCCGGAATAGATACCAGAATCAGTAGGTCTTGAGCCCAAGACGAAGACTGCTTTAACAAGAAAGATGAAAATTATTAAGAGAAGAAATAATTGTTTTTTGTTTTTGATAAAATCATCTGGAGATGTTGCGCTCTTCTGGGATTCCAGAATTTCCAGCATAACACCAATGAGTATGCCAGTCATATATAATAAATGTCCTATGAAAACTCCTCCGACAAATTGATGTGTGTTTCTATAATAAATGTTTAACAACGGCAGGAGTAAGAACAGAAGTAATAATAAACCTTTATATCTTCCATTTTTTATAATTGGAATAAATAGAAATATAGTGATGATGCTCAATATAATCAGACTTTCCGCTGTATTGAAAATTCCTCCCCAGTGAATGAGTGGATCTGTCTCTACTTTAGCGATTAGCAGATCTCTCACCTGACACCTCCATTATTTTATCTGCGAGAATCTCAGAGATCAATCTGTAACCATCAGCGTTGTAATGAATATCCCCTTTTATAATATATCTCTGATCCAGAACCTCTCTCAATTCTGCAGGTAAATCTATAACATAAAATCCACTTCTTTGAGCCAGAAGCATCAGATCAGTCTCATAACCTGCAATCTCTTCTGGATAAGGATTCTGTGAATCATATAATGTGAGTGAAGGAATCAGCATAAATATCGGAATAGCCCCTTCGGCCTTTATATCCTCCCCGAGATTTATAAGCCTATTAAGTGCGCACCTGAATCGTAGAGAGTCTTTGTTGCGCATCTTTGCTATCATGTAAGACACTGGTGTAAGAGGTGTACCAGCTTCAAGATATGTAAGTAATATATCCGAATATACATATAAAAACTCAAATGTCCTGAAATAGAACATATAGCTTACAATTTTTTCTCTGATATTCAATAGATCCCTGCAATATTCGTATTCATTCAATAAGGTATTTGAATAGTAATACGGGGTTAGATCATCTATAAAAAAATTTAAGATAACAAAATCATATTTTTTCCCTTTTATATTGTCTTTGTAGATAAGAAACTGTTCAATAGTGGAAGTGCCCGATATCCCGAAATTGTCCACAAAAACATCATCTCTTTTTAGCCTTTCTATAAGTAGTTTTTGTAACAAAAAAGAGCTGGTCTCATCGTCTTTCACCTTTGAACCATAAGTAAAAGAGTCTCCAAGCATAGCAATCCTCATGCCGCCTGATTTATAAGAGATTGGAGCCCTAAATTTTTTTATCTCCTTTTCATCCACAAAAAATGGAGAGAACAGGATTCTTGCGATAAACTCAGAGATAATGAGCATAAAAACAAAGGACAAAAATACATTAAAAACGGATTTCATCTTATCTCCAGTCCCAGAATCTTCCACCTGAGACTATTGTAATTGATTACATATAAATTTACCTCGTATTCACCATCTTTTATATCATTCTTTTTATACGGAATCTGATAAAATTCTTCTATTTTTGCAGTCACCTTAACAGGACACTTTATATCATCAATTATAATCTGACGGGCGTATATTAGATCTCCTTCTTTCAATACCAGAAGAAAGAGTCCATCTTGAGACTCCTTTTGCATATATAGAAATATTGTGTTTTCTTTTTTAATAAACATCTTTCCAAAGGTAATGCCTGCATATATTTCCAGATTTTCTGAAGGATAAAACTTTCTTATCGGAGTGCTTCTCTTTTCAATGGTTATACCTGTTTTATCCTTTTTAATTTTCATCTTATCATTGAGCGGCTTTGCCTTATCTGAAATGTTATCATATGCCCTGTCTTTTAAGTTACAGACCTCTTCATATAAAGCCTTTGCACCCAGGGGTATTGTATAAAAAGGCATATTGAGGTGAATAGGGGTTTCGTTTTCAATACAGCCCAGAGGATATTCTGTCCCGAATAAGTTAATCAACAATAAAATATTAAAAATTGACACGATCATACATCCTCAAAAAATCTCTTAACAAACTTTTCACCCTTTTTTATGTCCAGAATAATCCTGAATCCTGACAAAAACGGAATGTCATAATATCTTTTCATATTAAGAAAATAACTTATTTTATGAAGTATTCTATACAAAATGTTAAGTGGTGATCTGAGGAGCAGTCTTATTGTTTTTTGGCTTATATTTGTTTTTACCAGAAACGGGAATAGGAGAAATAGCCTTTCAAACATTTCTTTATCTTTTACATTTATGATTGGAGATTCAGGCCTTTGTTGCATATTTAAGACATCTTCTGTGCCGCTCAATAGTGATAGATTTGTGGCTATTTCTGTCAACGGTAGCCCTTCAAAAGGGATGGCGATATTACACTGTGTAATCTTTACATGCATACGCCTATTTATCTCAAGTGTCTCAATGGCATCATCAATACTTTCACCTGGCAGTGCAATCATATTGTATGTATATAATTCGATTTTATACTTGTGAAGAAGAACAGCGATATTTTCAATCTCCTCGTTTTTAAAGTTTTTCCCGAGTATGTTTTTTCTTATTCTCTCTACTCCTGATTCAAGTCCTATTCCTACACCTCTGATTCCCGCCTCCTTTAACATTCTTATTATATCCTCATCAATCATTGTTGCAGTAAGATTACACTGAAAAGGAATACCCACCTTTTTGGGATAAATTTCTGAAAACTCCTCAATCCACTTCTTATTTGTGAAGAATATATCATCTGAAAAATGAACAGTCCTGAGCACAGCCCTGCTTCTCATCCACTCAATCTCTTCACAGACCCTTTCTACTGAATGTTTCCTTACATATCTCCCATTCCCTCTGTATAATTCAAGTAGTCGTCTATTGAAACAGAAGTTACATAAATATGGGCAGCCCCTTCCGCTTAAAAACCTTTTTACACTCAGATTTCTGAAAGAGTTATATTTAAAATACAATTCTCTGTCGGGCATAGGAAGACTATCCAGATCTTCAACAAGTCTTCTTAATGGGTTTTTTATAATCTGTCCTGAATCTGTATAAACGAGATTTTTTATATCCCTGATTGAATCTCCATTCTCAATTGCATTAACCAGCTCAACTACTGCCTCCTCACCTTCCCCCAAAACCGCATAATCAACCCACCCCTCTTCGGCAATTCTATTGTCAAGGGTTACAAAGGGACCGCCAATGATTATCTTCTTATCGGGATATCTATTTTTGAGAATGTGCCCGAGTCTTCTGAAGAAATTCTGTTTTGTAATTATGATTGGAAAGAGGAAAATATCTGGTTTGAAATTCTCAATCACTTCATAAATGTCTCTTTCAAGAGAGGCTACAATCAGCGATGTTGTGTGCCCCGCATTTTTAAGTGCAGCCGATATATATGCTACACCAATAGATTCAGCGTCAATAGTATCCTGTATAAACAGGAGTTTCATCCAGATACACTCTCCTTTTTACGATTTAGCAACATAATATTTCTAACATAAATTATCAGTCCGCCAGCCTGTCCTATAATAAAGACTATATCCTCTCTATGAATTGCATAAATAAGCAGAGTAATTCCTCCAAGCAGGCTCAGATACCAGAAAGCATTGGGGACGGTGCTCTTCTTTCTATACTCACTGACTATCCACTGGACAAAAAATCTCAAAAAGAAGAAGATCTGACCCAGAAGTCCAAATATAAGCCAGAAATCAGCAAAAATCTTCCTGTCCATCAAAATCTCCTCTCAATATTTACAATATATTACATCCCCATTAATGTTCTGAATATTCTTATAATCTGCTATAAGACTGTCAAACTCGGGCAGTATTCTATCCAGCCCCTTCTCCGAGGCATTATTGAATCTGGAGACATCTACGATACATTCAGGCGGGTCTCGTTTGACAAGGTCTTCATATATATTTTGAACAACCTCTGATCTTGCTATCCATGGAAGTAGAAAATAGTATTTTGAGGAAGGTCTGCGATGCGAAATACAATAGATGTTTGCCTCATGTGGTCCTACCCATATACTTTTATCTTCAGGGACTTCTGTCTGGACATAATATGCTATCTGTTTTATACCTTCAAAATTCTGATTGAGAATAAATCTATATTGAAATATAGAACCGATTGATAAAAAAAGCAGGATGAGATAAAAATTTCTAACTTTCAAAACAAACTCACCTCTCATAAGAAAGATGATGAGGACGGGGAAGAATGGCAGGAGCTTAAATGCATCCATTCTAAATATACCGGGTAGAAGAAGGCTTAATATTACAACAAATCTAAAAAATGGAATCTGCCTCTTTGCTGTTTCAAAGACAGAGAGCCCAAAAAGGAAGAGCATCAGTAAGAACTGATAGTATTCAACAGGATATGGAAGACGGGAGTACAAAACAAAACTGTATCTGTTGACTGTAAACATAACATTTTCAACAAATGGGATCAGGGATCTGCTAATTATCA
>JBBISZ010000094.1:0-9162 GCA_037441045.1 Deltaproteobacteria bacterium
TGCAAAATATCTATAACTAACATATTGTTTTATAAGGATAAATTTTATGACTTATTATTATTTTGGACAGTGGTGTTACTTACTAAAATATAAAATATAAGAGATTTTTTTAAGAGATTCGCAAAGCAGGTTAGTCTCAATAAATTGATTGATTTTTCCAATTGCCTATAAAAGTAATGCGATAAATTTATTGGTAATTAAGGGAATTGCTTAAATGGTAACATATATATGATGTTATGTAGAATATTGAAAAAATTTTCATTATTAAATGCCATGTTATTCTTCATTGGTAATATAAAAAAATATTCCTGCTTCTGAAATCCCTGTCTCAAAAATATTAAGACTATGATTGATCAGTGTGTTTTATCTTTGTCTTCCGTAGTAACTATAATCTATCGTTCAGACATTTTGATACTTACAGAAAACCGATTTAAAATTTATGAACATTTAAATAATGCTTCCTATACTGACAAAAAAGACTCTATAAAAACTGATGATCAACAGTAAAAAAGACCAGATGAAATAACAAATGATTTTTACTTTTTTAGAAGAATTATTTCACACAAATAAAGGCTTAAGAATCTCTTTTCCTTGATAACCGCTCTTTGAATTGTTCTATCAAGTAATATGCAACCGGTACAATAAGAAGTGTAATTACAAGTGAAAGAATCTGTCCACCAATGATGACCTTCGCAAGAGATGCCCTTGCCGCTGCTCCGGGACCCTGTCCAAGAGCTATTGGAATCATTCCAGCCACCAGTGTAAATGTTGTCATTAAAATCGGTCTGAGTCTTGCAAGATTCGCCTCAACAATTGCTTTATAAAGAGCCACTCCCTTTGAACGCAGAGTATTTGTATAATCCACCTGCAATATACCGTTCTTCTTTACAATTCCAAACAGCATAAAAACCCCAAGAATACTATAAAGATTGAGATACTCATGAAGCATCAGAAGTGATAAAAACGCAAATGGTAGTGTAAGTGGTAATGATAAAAGAATAATAATAGGGTGCAGGAAGCTTTCAAACTGCGCTGCCAGTACTATATACATAAATATAAATGCCATTGCAAAAGCCATAAGGAAGTTCTTTATTGTCTCTCCAAAGAATCTTCCTTTACCTGAGGGCTTACCTTTATACTCTGCCGGGATGTTTAAAGATGCTCTGATATTTTCAAATTTATTAATTGCCGCATTGAGGTCTATATTTTCAAGGTTTGAATATACTGTAACGAGCCTCTGCCTATTAAACCTCTTTATCTCGGTAGGAGCATTCCCTTCATCAACCTTTACAATATAAGAAAGTGGTATCAATCCTGCTTTTTGGGACATAACGGCTGTGTCAAGTATCTTGTCAATACTATCTCTATCTTTTTTATCAAGTCTCAACCAGATATCATACTGCTCTACTCCCTCTCTATATTTGGAGATCTTCTCTCCAGCCACCAGTGTTCTCAATGTCAGGGCGATATCTGCAGGTGAAACTCCCAGATCCATAGCCTTCTCTCTGTTGATATATAATCTTGCTTCTGGCTGTCTCTGAGATAGAGATGTATCAACATCCACAAATCTTGGATCCTCTTTTAATTTTTTTACCATCATTTCTGAATAATACATCAACTTATTCAAATCCGGCCCTGTAAATTCATAACTGAAGGCATGGCCCGATCTACTACCACTCATCCCTCCAAATTCCGAGACGCTGGTTCTGAGGTCGGGATATTTCTTAAGAAGTGCCCTTATCTTCCTCATTACATCAAGTTGTGAATATCTCCTCTCAGTTATATCCAGAATCTGAACGTAAATACTTCCCTGAGTAACATCCTCGCTCCCGAGTCCGGATGAGCCTATCTGAGTAAGCGTCAGAATTACACCGTCAATTGACTGGATCTCTTTCTCAATCTTCTCAAATATTGAGTTTGAAGTTGTAAGCGATGAACCTCCTGGGACTGTAACATTGACCATAAATTCACTCCTGTCATCCATCGGGAGAAAATCCTTGCCAAGTATTGAAAGTATTGGAAATGTGGAAAGAAAGACAGCAATTGATATCAAAATTGCAATATATGGATGCTTAAGTCCCCATTCCACGATAAATCTATATGAACCTTCCATCCACTGATAAAGCCTGTTCTGCTTGGACAACTCACCGCTCTTCTTCTTTCTTAAGAATATTGATGAGAGCATGGGAGTAAGTGTCAATGAGATCACGAGTGATATGGCTATTGCAACGGCTGTTGTTATTCCAAAATCATTAAAAAATCTCCCTATCATGCCCTCCATAAATGCAACCGGGAGAAATATTACAACCAGTGAAGTAGTGGTGGCAATTACAGCCAGACCTATCTCCTTGAGTCCATCCCGGGCAGCCTCAAATGCAGATTTGCCATACTCCTCCATGTGTCTGTAAATATTCTCAAGTATCACAATGGCATCATCAATAACAATTCCCACTGCAAGTGTGAGTCCGAGTAGTGTCATATTATTTAATGTGAATCCGAATAATTTCATAAATGTAAATGTTGCGATTATGGAAGTTGGAATTGCAATTGAGGCAATAATGGTCGCCCTCAGGTTTCTCATAAAGAACAACACCATCAGCGATGCAAGTATAGCACCGAGAATCAGATGTAGATTGAGTTCATGAAGAGACCTTTTTATAAACAACGATTGATCACCTACGATCCTGAGTCTTATATCCTCAGGCAGGATACTTTTTATCTCATCAAGTCTCTTCTTTACATTATCCACGACCTCAACCGTATTTGTTCCTGATTGTTTTACCACCTGGAGGGCGACTGAAAGACGAGGTGATTCATCTCCTCTGGACCAGATACGGGCAAGAGTCCTCGGCTCCTCAACAGAGTCCTCAATATGGGCAAGTTCTCCTAAAGTAATCTGCCTGTCCTGAACCCTGTAAACAATTATCTTTTTCAATTCCTCAATCTTATCTGCTCTCGCCATTGTGCGTAGAACAAACTCAGTATCCCCTCTATCTATCCTTCCCGACGGAATCTCAATATTTTGAGTGGATAAAGCAAGCTTTATTGCCGAAATTGGTATATTGTACTGTCTTAGTTTATCCGCATTAAGGAAGATATTTATTGCCCTTACCCAGTTTCCGGATGGATAGACAGCCCCTACTCCATTTACATTTTCCAGAGCCTCTTTTATTTTGAGACGGGCTATCTCTGAAATCTCCTTAAGATCTCTTTTATCAGAAGATACTGAGATTGTGAGAATTGGGCTGGAATCTATATCCACTTCTCTAATTACTGAGGATTCAGCATCCTGAGGGAGATACTGAATTATTGCAGCAACTCTGTCTCTTACATCCTGGACTGCCTGAGCAATAGGCCTTTCGAGCTGGAATCTGATCACAACCCTTGAAACACCCTCCATACTTGAAGATCTCAACTCATCTATACCTGCAGCAGTATTTACAGCCTCCTCAATAGGTTTTGTTATTTGAGCCTCCACCTCCTCCGGAGATGCTCCTTTCCAGATAGTTGTTACAGTTACTATTGGAAATTCAATTTTTGGCATCAGATCCACACCAAGCCTTGCATAAGAGAATGCACCCAAAACCAGAAGAAGCGCTGTCAGCATTGTAGCAAGGACAGGCCTGCGTATAAATAATGTCAGTGCATTCATATACTATTCCTTTATTTTCACGATTTGATTGTTGGTAAGAGTATCTACAAGTGAGTTTGCAATAAGATCATCCTCACTGAGCCCAGACTCCACTACCAATCTTCTTCCTACTCTCTCTTTGATCTTGATTATCTGTTCTATCGCTTTTGAGTCCTGAATCTTAAAAACACGTGGAGTACCTGAAAAATATGAGACAGAATTTTCACTTATGGTAAGGGCGGGATATTTATGAGAGACAAATATTTTTGCAAGACCAAAAGAGCCCGGCTTTATCAGTCCATTTTTATTTTCTACCTTTACCTCCACAATAAAGGCCCTGGACTCCAGATTCACAGATGGACTTATCCTGTATACTATGCCTTCGACCTCCTGAGCCGATTCCGTCCTGATTGTTACTCTATCCTTTACCTTAACATAACCGCTGTATTTCTCTGAAACCTCAAGTCTGAATTTGAGAATGGCGGTATTTACGATATAAAATGCCTGAGAGCCTGTCCTTGCATACTCACCTGCGTTTACAATCCTTTTTGAAATAAATCCAGAAATAGGAGATCTGAGGTCACAATCTTTCAATTTCTTTAGCATTAGATCAAACTGCGCCTTAGCAACATTTACATTTCTCTTTGCGATGTCCAGTTGCTGTTCTGTTGCAAACTTCTTTTCATACAGTTCGGAAATTCTCTTAAGTTCCGACTCTGCGTTCTTGAGATCTGCCTCAGATTGCTCCTTTTTTAAGACATACTCCTCAGGAGATATCCTTGCCAGAATCTCACCTTTTTTTACATAATCTCCAAGATCCTTCGATATCTCCAGAATCTTGCCATCCACCTCAAAAGAGACTGTTGCCTCCTCAAACGAATAGAATGTACCTGTTGCATCAATCACAAGTTCTATATCTTCCTTCTTTGGTTTCTCCACAGATACTGTCAGTATCTCAACCCCTTTGCCTTTATTTGCCACCATCTGAGTCTTACCTTTTGAACAGGCAGAAAGAAGAATCAAACCAATAACTAAAGCACCGATTACTTTTCCTCTCATAATTATATTACTCTCCTTTTCTATAATAATTTAGTTCGCCTAATGCCTTTTTCAACTTTATCGCTGCAATTAGAAGGTCATATTCCGCCTGAATATATCCGTCTTTTGCATTTATATATAGATTCTGAGCATCGGATACCTCAATAAAAGTTCCGAGTCCACTCTGATATTTTGCCTCTGTAAGCCTCAATGTCTCTTCCGCAGATGTTAATAGTGATTTATTTAATACAAGTTTCTCAGATGCCTCACTATAAAGGATTCTGGCATTTTCAATCTCCAGATAGAGTGATTGCACCAGCTGATTAAGATTCTCCTCATACATTCTTATCTGTGATCTGGTCTCCTCCTCATAACTCATTGTATAAAATCCAGAGAAGAGATTCCAGTTGAGTTGAAGTCCCACACTCCAGTTATAGACAAGTCCATCCAATTGATAGCCATTATATGAAAAGGCACCAACAAAGCTCAGATTTGGAAAATAAGCAGATCTTACAGATTTAAGTGATGATCTTAAAGCATCTATCTTAAGTTTGAGTGAGAGATATTCTGGTCGCTTTTTTATATATGAAAAGTTATCCTCAGTAATATTGGTTGAGTAGTCACTTTTTTCTGGTGGAGTGACATCAACATCTGTCTCATCAGCAATACCAAGAAGGTTTTTCAATGTAATTTTATTTAAAAGTAGAGAATTTTTTATCTTCAGTACATTGATTTTCGCATTGTAAAAGTCGGACTCAGCCCTTAGAACATCTATATTGGTTCTGACACCAGCAGCCACCTGAGCCTTCGCCATATTGAGATGATTCTCCATCTGTTGTTCGTAGAGAATACTCGCCTCATACAACTCTTTAAGTAGAGCAAAATTTAATATAGTCTGGTAAAGACTTACAATAATGTTTTCCGATATAGATTTTAGATCTTCATAAGCTGATCTACTCATCTCCCTTGCAGAATTATAAACTCCATAGTTCTTTCCAAAATCCCAGATAGTCTGACTCAGACTCAACGCCAGAGAATGATTATTGTACGAGTCCATAGACTCCCTCTCTCCTGTGATTGAACTGGTCATAGATGATAATGAAGATGGAATTTTTATACCTACCTGTGCTGGAGAGTTTGCTGTAGTCCTTTTATATGCTGCCGATAGATTCAATTGAGGGAGAAAAGAAGAGAATGCCTCCTTTGTCTTTGCGTCATAAACATTAATATTAGCCTTCTGAGAGAGAATCTGGGGATTATTTTTTAGAGCAAAATCAACTGCTTCATCCACTGTAAATCTAAGTGTTTCAGAAGAAACGTCAAACGAGAAGATAAAAAAACATATCAGTATCAATCTTCGCATGTATTTTCTCCTCTAACATTTTCAAAAATCGAAATTGCTTTATTTAGAGCATCAAAGAGATTTCTCTTTAGCTCTACAGGCAAAGAAGAGATAGCATTTTCAATATCCATTCTCCTGCTTTCAGAAAGTCTTTTTACAAAGTTGATTCCATTTTCAGTGAGCATAATAATCTTGTTTCTTCTGTCAGAAGAATCCTCATTTCTAATTAAGAAGCCCTCCTTCACAAGCTTATCCACTAACTGGCTTGTAGCCGGAAGTGAAAGATTTATCCTTTTTGAAATAGAGGAAATTGAACATTGCTTGCACGAATTAACATGTATAAGAGTTACAATCTGAGGTAGAGTCAGATGAGAATCATACATAATGCTTAGGGTTTCAGAATATTTATAAGCTGAGATAGATGAATAAAACCGTTTAATCAAATCTGCCAGAGAATTGTCCAGACTTTCATTTTCTGCCATTGGGTCTATCCTTTCGAAAAGTTTTGAAATAAAAATATTTTCATATAGCAAACTATTAATAATGTATAACTTATTCGCCAATAAGTCAATACATAGACTATTAAGATAGAAAAATAGTTAAAGTAGAAAAGTTATTCCATTAATAATTTCTACAAAAAAGAGTTTTTCCAAAAAAGACCCTTTTTTAGATACCAGGTATATTTAAATACTCGTCCAATTAATAATATATAATTTTTTGCAATAAAAACAAGACATTAAATATAGGAGACCTGATAAAATCAGGAATAAAGTACCTGGCACTCATTTGTACACAGGTACCATATCATCAGCAATAGTGGCTCTGGTTGCTTTTATTTAGTTAGTATTTACCTCAAATTTAACATGGCTGCTAATTAACCAAAGGTTTGGGGGAAAATTATAAGTGCCAAATTATAAGTGCCAGTTACTTATCATTACTTACTCTTTATTTAACACTTTGATATTATTGGAATAAATTAAGACATTCTGAAAATATTCGATTAAGAGTGCCAGTTACAATTTATAACCTAATATAACAATTAAAACAACTTAGGCAACAGGTAAACCACATAAGATTAATGCAAACTTTGGCGCCATATATAATTTAATTTGACCCAGATAAAACATATATTGTTATTTATGACAATAGACGATGATATAGATATTACAACACATAACTAAAAAGATTAGAATTAGCACCAATAAAATGAGGAGAAAGATAATTGGCACTAATACGCTTCAATTGCTTATTCACTTCTGGCACTCGTCTATGTAATTATTAGTATATTTTGCAAGGGCGGGTAATAGATACTACATAATAAGTGCCAGGTACATACTTACATATTTAAATGGAAGTAAATAGATAATATTTGGATTTTTAAACATAATATCAATATATTAAATCCCAAAACGCAGAAATTGACACCAGAAAAAGTAACTGGCACTTATAAACAGGTCATGATCGTGAGGAGCCAAATGGGAAGAGATTGGAAATTAGATAAAAAAGGTTACAATAAGAAGTATGTATACTCATGCCCTGCGTATTTAAGCCCTGACAAATATGAGGAAGAATACAAAAGAAAGGTGATTTAGGAGATTAGGAGGAATATGATCACTACAATTCTAAGCCCCAAGAAATGTCTGGACAAACGGGATGCAATAAAAGGCCATTGAACAATCTTGTAGCAATTAGCAATATCTATTTACATTCAATTTACCTATATGTATCCTAAGCAATGGATAAAACTTAATAGAACATTATATACAATGATATACAATGAAACCAGAGATGAAGCATCTTAGTTTACTGGAAAAAACATTTTGCGATTTAAACAAAAAAGAAAAAAGAAGAGAGAGGCTATCTAATTCTTGAACTTTGAATTAGCCCTTCCTATATTTTGTTTGATTATCGATTAATTTCGAATTTTTTAACATTCCTGATTGGCACAGCAATAACATACTAATAAACTTTATTCTGTTGATTATTTCTGAATGAAATATATAATTTGCTTTGGCTTAGCTCTTAAAAGAATATAGAGGAAACTCTATGGCAGATGGTCGAATATATGATATAATAGTAATTGGCGGAGGTGTAAACGGAGCAGGTGTTTTAAGAGATGCTGCTATAAGAGGCTATTCTACCCTCCTTCTTGAAAAACAGGATTTTGCATCCGGTGCAACAGGTGCATGCAGCGGAATGATTCATGGAGGCATAAGGTATCTGTTGAATGATAGATATGTTACCAGAATGAGCTGCATTGATTCTGGCTATATTCAGAAGATTGCAAAACATATGATCTTCAGAATCCCTTTTATACTGCCTATCCTGAAAACAGATCTATTCTCAAGTATCTATCTTGAGCTTGCCGAAGTCTACTTTTCTGCATACGACAGATATCAGCCTTTTAAGAATGGACTTCCTCATGCAAGATTGAGTGCAGAGGCACTAAAAGGGATAATCCCTCTTATATCAGACAATGTTATTGGTGCCGTCACCACTGATGAATGGGGTATAGATCCATTTAGACTGACAATAGAAAATATAAAATCTGCTGTATATTATGGGGCTACAATCAAAACTGGTTATGAAGTCATAGATTTTATAAAAGAGAAGAATAAGATTACAGGCGTTGTTGTATTTAACAAAAATTCAGGGAAAAGAGAGTACTTTTATTCGAGGATCGTTGCCAATCTTACAGGTCCATGGTCCACTGAATTTACAAAAGGGATTAGTTGCGCAAATAAAGTCAGACCATCAAGGGGCGTACATATTATATTTGACCGCAGATACATTAACTACGCCGTTATCTCAAAGGCGGTAGATGGTAGACAGGTCTTTATATGTCCACACCAGAACGGTATGATACTCGGGACAACAGATGATGACTACTATGGAGATCTTGATAGACCTTATGCGACAATTGATGATATTGAATATCTATACGAGGCTATGGAGCGTGTAATTCCCTCAATCAGGAGATTCAGGGCGATAAGAACAATGACTGGTGTAAGGCCCACAATTTATGAATACAACAAGTACGAAGACGATCTCACAAGGGATCATCTAATAGTAGACCACCTCAAGACAGATAATATAGACGGAATTGTATCCATGATTGGTGGAAAACTGGCTGCCTACAGGTTGATGTCTA
>JBBISZ010000095.1:0-9102 GCA_037441045.1 Deltaproteobacteria bacterium
TTTGATGTGACAAAAAATGAACTAATAGGACTAAAAAATAATATTGACATTGTGAAACTATCTAAAGATATAGGGCACTTAACAGAATAAAAATGTCTAAACAGTGGAGCTGGCTATGTTTTTGGAGTAATAATTCTACCCCCGAAAAGTCTCAAATCATACACAAAATCTACTTACACTATGGATACTATATGGCGGTTATTTTGCCATCGATAACCGTAATTTCATTCTGAATATATAAATACTCCAGCGGCATCATCAGATCAGAGACATATACCATTGGTCCTTCATGATTTACTACTTCATATAACACATCTTTTCCATAAAGAGACATTGAAACATCATATACATTATTATTTCCCTCACGAATAAGCGAAAGAACCCTCTTTGCCCTCCTCCTGATATATGTAAATATTGTGTCAATTATGAGTTCATCCTTTTTGAGTATTTCACCATGCCCCGGCAAAATTAAACTGAAGTCTATATCCTTGATTTTTCTTATGGAATTATTGTGTACTGTTAGTGAAGAGGTAAACATCTCACCACAAAACTCGATTATCGGTACTGTTACAATCTTCTTTATAAGAGAGTCTCCAGTAAAAAGCATGCCTTTGTCTCTCAAAAGAAAACAGAGAGAACCCATTGTATGTCCGGGTGTTGGTATAATATCAAACCCGTCTACGGAAATCTCATTGTCAACAAAAACAATTCTATCTTCGGGGATTCTGGCATTATAAAACTGTCTCTCAAAAGACCTGAAAAACCTTGTCACCATATCTTCTCTAAATCCCCAATTGTTAAGATAATCTCTTACTCTCCGATAATAATTCCGATATTTTTCAATATTTCCCGACATTCTCAGGTAGTCAATAGCTCCCAGATATACAGTCGCATCAGTACAGCCAGCTATCTTACCCGCCAAAAGAGCATGATCTCTATGTGTATGGGAGAGAAAAATCCTCTTAATCTTTTTATAGTCTACCCCGTGTAATTGTAATTGATTAAACACCCATTCAAAATCCTTATTCTCGTCATATCCTCCGCAGTCTATTAATGTAAATCCATCATCAGACCCAACAATATACATATTTGGGTTTTCAACCCTTATATCAGGGTAATCAATGGAAATTTTGATTATATCTTCTTTGTAAGAAATAATTGAGGACACTTCTTATGGTTAGATCAGGGCAGTGCTGAAATATCTTTCAGCCCTATCTGGAAGTACAGTTACAACATTATATCCTTCTCCAAAGCCTCTTGAAATTCGCATTGCAGCAAACATATTGGCACCTGAGGATGTACCTACAAGCAGTCCCTCCTCCCTTGCAAGCATTCTTGTAGTCTCAATCGCCTCATCGTCCGATACCGTGATCACCTCATCAATCAACTTTGTATCCAGAACAGCGGGTATAAATCCATCTCCTATCCCCTGTATCTGATGAAGTCCCGGTTCATGTCCCAGAAGTGCCGAGGCATTGGCAGGTTCAACTGCTATAATCCTTATCTTTTTATTCTTCTCTTTTAAGAATCTACCAATACCCTGTAGTGTCCCGCCCGAGCCCACACCTGCAACAAATGCATCTACCTTACCTCCAGTTTGAGCCCAGATCTCTCTGGCGGTATGATTGTAGTGAGCCAGCGGATTTGCAGGATTGGTAAATTGCGACGCAATCCAGATCCTTTCATCCGAATTCTTGAGCCCATTCAGATAATCCACAGAGCCCTGAATACTCTTATTAGCCGGAGTAAGTATAAGTTCAGCCCCCAGAGCCTTTATAATCTTTTTTCGCTCTTCACTCATATTCTCCGGCATGACTATAATCACTCTATATTTTTTTATCCTCCCGACGAGAGCAATCCCTATACCCGTATTTCCCGATGTTGCCTCAGCAATAATTGAATCAGGTTTTATAATGCCATTCTTCTCAGCATCCTCAATCATGGCGAGTGCTACTCTGTCCTTTATTGAACCTCCAGGATTCAAGAATTCAGCCTTGGCAAATATGTGTTTTCTATTGTCTGAAAGGAATTTGATAAGCGGTGTATTCCCTATAAGTTCATAGATTGTCTTCACAGATTATCTCCCTTAAAAAACAACTATTCAATAAGCGATGGTAAGGATGGTGTGTATATCTCCACCGAGGGCAGAGATTTTCTATTTGAACCGAGCTTCCCGTTGTCGCCTCCCACTATAAAAATTGATTCATTTGGCAACATTGCCGCCCCAAAATCGGCTCTTGGAAAGAGTATCTTATTTTTTGCATAAGTGGGTTTTGAAATTCCCTTCTTCTTGCTCACAGTCATTGTCTCAACAATATAGGATAATACACCACTTTTGCTGGATGTCCCGTATCCACCAAATATTACAATATTATTGGTCTCTCTATCCAATTCAAATGCGGCAAAATCTGCGCGTGCAACATTAAGATCTGTCGTATTTAACATCTGGGGACCACTGGAATTTGTTGGGTCAAGAATTTCAATGCTGGTTGTTATGCTCTTAAAAACATCATTATCCGGACAGGAACAATCGGTGGAAAGAGTGGTACCTGCACATCTATCCACACTCAGGCAGGTATATCCGCCCATAAATACAATATAGTAATTGTGAAACTCCTCATCTGTCCCGCTTATTGGGTCAGCCCCGGTCATAATAGCAACCGCCTGATGTCCATACCTCTTCTTCTGCATCTTCAGCTGGGTATTATCGCTTTTCTTAATGAGATCAAACCTGTAGTCAGAACAACTTGCATTTGCACATCCAAATATCTCCATCTCATCATTAATATATAATGAATTATCCGTCTTTCTAATTCCACCGGCAACAATAATCTTATCAAAACCATTTACAGGCTGTCCCTCAGTAACATTATACCTGAGAGGTAGATATGTGGCAGTATGTCGGGATCTTGGATATACCATATGATGATATTCCTTGCCACTCAACTTTGTAAATGTCTCTTCGTAAATATCAAATAGTTCTACAGTATCCAGATAAGACTCAACCTTACCGTTGACTTTATTTTCACCGCCTATAATAACAATCTTTCCATTTTGCATGAGTGTAGCAGTATGATACATCCTTCCCTCTTCAAGAGTGCTGGTAGTAAACTCCACCTTTTTATTCTTTACATCATAAATCTCAGCAGTAGATACTGATGCAGCCTGACCATTAATAAATGTCTCTCCGCCAACTATCAACACCTTCCATTCGGGATTCTCGGGAGTACCCTTGTTGTAAAGAGTGGCTGTATGATACGCCCTTGTCCCATACTCCTTTATTGTGTCATCTATCTCTATCTCCTCAAAATTTCCAGTCTGACTATTGTAGAGATATAAACTTGCAGAATAAAACTTTGCCGAGCCATCAATCTTCACTCCCCCAACAATCAACACATCACCATTTGGGAGTGGTGTAATAGATGCACCTATCAACCCATCTGGCATAACAGAACATTCCTGAGTTGCAAAATCTGTGGTCTGAGAGAACGCATCCGTCCCGGAAATAAGAATGGGGACCTTTATGTCTGTTGGTGAACTTGTTGTAACATCAAACAATTGAGACGCACCTCTGAGAACCATATTCCCATTCGCGTCATTTCCCTCTACTACAATTCTAACATTCTTCGACAGAGGAATATCAAAAACCCCTTTGCCACCGCTCTCATAGGGGAAACTCTGACTCGTTATTACCTCTGGGGAGGTGTTTGGATCCTCTTTTACCGCAATCAGTGAAATATCGCTTATGTTATCCAGAGGATTTTTAAAATTATTACTCTCTGACATGCATGGGGGAATAAGAGTTATACTTATAGATATCTTGTCTGCGGGACATCCCGAGATAAATGCTATCAGTATCAGAGCAAAAACAAACTTTTCAAGCGTTCTGTTCATATATCAAACTCCTTAATTATTATTTATGGAAGTGTAAAAGTAATTCTACCTCTATCCGGTTCGATGTTGGATATGTAGAGATATGTACCAACACCGGCACCTACTACCACCACACCTACTGCTGTCCAGAACCACGGACTCTCATACCATCTAACAGGTTTTTCAACAATAACCACTGATGAATCGATCTGTCCCTTTTGCTTCAGCGTTCTACCTTTTCCTATGTCTATTCCACCGCCAGTTGTATCTCCCGTCTTCTTGACATCAGCAACAACTGCAGACTTCTTTTCTTCTCGTTTTGGTTCCTCTTTTGGAGTCTTGCTAACTGCCGGTTCCTCCTCTTTTGCAGGACCTATATAAAGCGGCTGTGGTGTTCCTACCGGTCCTATAACAATCTCCTGGGCTTTTTCAGTCTTCTTCATTATCCCGGGATAAAGGAGTATTACACTCTGTTTTATACTCTCAGGGTAGCTCTCAATCTTCTTATTGAGTTCTTCAACCAGCTTGTAAATCTCTATTGAGGCGCCGAGCATATCAATATCTATTGTAAGGCTCATCGTCTGAACAATCTCGGTTGTCTTTACCTTCATGAAGAAGGAATTTATCTGATAATTGTTCTCAACTTTTATTATACCTCCAAACAGTACAAAATCTGCCTGTGATTTATTAGCCACCTGAACAAGGGCTTCACGCGTACCACTGTCAATCCTGTTGTTCTTTAATGAAGAGGCAGCAGTATATTCCGGCCCGGATCCACCCTCATCCTCACCCGAAAAATCTATATTGATTTCGACCGTCTGATTGGGAATCACATTAACAGTCTTGTATACTGAAGGTTCCCCTGCTCTATCAATCCTGATATAGTGTTCACCCTTTAGTGCCTCTTTCAGGAGAGCAGGTGTGGTACCTACCTGTTTACCGTCTACAAAAATCGTCGCACCCGATGGATTTGTAGTCACTCTAATCAACCCTCGAGGCATCTGGAATGTCTGTTTTCTAATTCCATCATATATTCTGAGATATAACGGAGGATACTGCTCAGGACTGATCTCCTTATAAGGATCCAGTCTTACACACTTTCTTATATACACCTCACCTTCATCCTCCATTCCAGTGGCAAAATATGCAACAGACAGAGCAATATATGCATCCGTAAGAATATTCATATCTTCCAGATAAAGAATATTCTTTTCAAGTATCTGAATTCCATCTTTTAATGGCTTTATCGCCTTTTCGAATTCCTGAGCCTTAATATCTTCTATTCCTGCCTTGGCCCTGTCAACGCCTTTAGCAATAGCATCTCTATCAATGTTTGGCTCCTGAATTGCGGCTTTCTTCTTGGTAACCAGCTTTGGACCCTCTATTGCCTGCAACGAGTCTGCATTCTTCATCTCATTCGTCAACAACTCAGTAAACTGATTGGCTACCTCCTGCGTGGTAGATTGATATACAGGTTGATATGGAAATATCAACACCCTGTTAAACTGTGCTGCAAATCCAGAAGAAGGTGCAACCAATACAATAATGAGCAATAATAAAATACTCATATTCACTCTGTTCATTATATTACTCCTTAACGGAAATTAATAGTCTTCTTGTTATCATAAAGCATAATGAGAGTCAACAATTTGATAAGTATTACAACTAATTTGTTAAAAGCAAAAAATTGATAATGCCATTCAAAATTAGACGATTCTGGACTTATACTCAACATCATTGTACTTTTTAGAAATGTGATTCTGCCTGTCAACCAGAATTATGCATGGCTTATATTCGTTAGCAGCACCTTCCTCCATATAAGCAAAGGTCGCAATGATGATGATGTCACCCTTCTTTACCTTATGGGCAGCAGCACCATTAACAATAATCTCACCAGATCCAGGCTTTCCACACACCGCATAAGTATTAAATCTTTCCCCGTTTGTTACATTCCAGACAGAGATCTCTTCATAAGGTAGAATCCCTGCCTCGTTCATCAGAACAGTATCAATTGTTACACTGCCCTCATAATGAAGGTCAGTTTCAGACACCACCGCCCTGTGAATCTTGGATTTAAGCATCCTTACAAACATCACTCTACATCCTTTCTGTGTCCCGCGCAAAATGCTGCAGGCACAACTTTCAATATATTATGTTTTTATTGCCTGTTCAGGCTTTTTAATCTGAGAAGAAGCCTGTTGAGATCATTTTTGAGCATATCATCCTTAAGTTCGGCAATTTTTGGCTCAATCACAGGCAATATAATCTTGTAATATTTGCCCGAGAAATTGAAGAGCCCCTGCAGGATTGCAAATTTTACATCGTTGTCCTTTTCCACACCTATTAATCCCATGAGGGCTTTTACAGCCTCCTCAGAATCAATTCTGCCAATCATATATGCTGCCTTCTCTCTTACAATCTTGTTAGCATCGGAGAGTTTGCCTTTATAGCAATTAAAATCCTGCTTGCATTCCTTTGCTACATCAATCATAACAGCATATTCTTTGATGACCTTACTGATCTCGGGATTCTTCTCCTCTTTCATTATCTTATCATAATGTGCACCATCTTTATCAGTTGCAAGTCTGGCGATAGTCTTTACCACCTCTTCTCTGCCCTTTCTCAAAATATCAAGCTCCTGCTGTGTTGCCCCTTCCTTCTTATATTTTTCCAGATCAGGCTTCTTTTCTGCCTTTACAAGTTGAGGAATAACGGATGTCTCACCAATCAGATTAAGGGCGAGCAGATAATGTGCTCTCACCGAAGGATCCTCTTCATCCTCTGCAAGTTTTGCCATCAATGGGGCAGCCTTCTTTGATTGCATTCTACCGAGAGCAAACGCCGCCTTGGATTTTGCAATCGGGTTGTCTTCCTCAGACTTTATCATCTTCATTAGAGCCTCTTCGGCAGATATATCGCAGATATCACCCAGCGTCTCGGCTGCTTTACCCTCTACAGCGCCCACTACAAAGTTGGACTTTTCTGCCAGCTGTCTGACCTCTTCATTCTTCCCTAAAAATGTCTTTATTAACTCCGGTATTGCTGCCTTACCTATTTTCTGAAGCGCCTCATTTGCCTCAGGATAAACAGTCCCCTGATTTTCAACGTACATAGCACGAACAAGGGCAGGAACCGCCTTCGGATCACCTATCTCACCGAGAACAAATATCGCATCAGCCCTGATCGCCTTGGAGAGACTATCATTCTTTATTATTGCAATCAAAGCATCAACCGCATTCTTATCCTTAAAAACCTTTTCTGCCTTTACAGCAGATGCCAGCACCGGGGCAGAGGTCGAAGATAGTAATTTAATAATCGCAGGTTTTGCAGACTCCTCCTGCATTGCTGCAAGTGCCCCAAGGATTTTCTCATTGATCCTGTCATTCTCTCGTTGTTCCTGAATATTATTTACTACCTCAAATGCCAGACCTTCAAGTAATACCGATGCAACACTCTTATCACCAATGAGTCCCAGAATTTCTGCGATATCTGCTCTCAAAGATTTATCTTTTTTGAAAAGTTCTACAAGTTGAGGAACCACACTCTTATCTTTGAGTTCCATCAGAGCCTTTACTGCATCCTGTTTGAGCTGAGGATCTGTAAGCTTCTTTACCCAATAAGAGGCAGGTTTCCCTTCACCAGGTTTTCTCTCAAGTTTCTCAACAAACTTATTTGCCTCCTTATCACTTACGCATCCCGCTAACAGTCCAAGAGAAACAAGAAGACAAATAAACAGCATAAAAAATCTCTTCTTCATCATCTCTACTCCCTTCGTAAAGATTTTAATAATAAACTCATAAACATATATTCTCTACGATTAACGGGTATAATACTACCATTATTCTTTTGGCTGTCAACTCAAAACTAATCAATTATATCTTGAGTTAATATTGAGGTCTGTAATTATGGATATTGCCCCCTTCAATAAAAAAGTTTTACAATATTCATAATTGTTAAGACAAAATTTACTTTGCTCTCAAATCCTTTTCAATGAAAACTAAATTATTCAATAATAATAATAGGAATATATTCGACACCTGCAAAGTCGTTTTAGAGTTGTTTAATAAAAAGAGTTCTGTTATAAAGAATTTAAAGAGGGAGTAAAATTTGTTTATGAAATTAGTTGTTGTATCAAACAGGATTCCGATTAAACTGTCGAAAAGACTTGAACCTGAGCCCATAACCTCTGCCGGAGGGCCGGTCTCCGCTCTGTCTGCATGCATTAAATTAGTAAGAAACAATCACCTATTTGAAAATATTGGCAGGATGGGTTGGAACAAAGATTCCCGATGAGTCAAAAGAATTAGTAAAAAAGAGATTGTTGAAAAAATAGATTTTCCCCATAATAGTAAAGGAAAGTCTGATAGACGATTTTTATTCTGGATTCTGCAATAACACGATCTGGCCATTGTTCCATTATTTTACAGAAGCCACACATTTTAACAATAAACATTGGGAGGCATATAAAAAAGTCAACGAATTATTTGCAAGAGCAAAACTATTGGAGGTCGTTGATGACGGAGATATAATCCCCATACATAATTACCACCTGATGTTATTACCCCAATTGCTTAGAAAATCCAGAAAAAATCTGGATATAGGATCCTTCCTGTATATTCCATTTCCTATATTTGAGGTATTCAGGTTGCTTTAAGGAAGATAGGCAAAGGTTTTGGACTCACAGCCCCTAAAGCTATATGGAAAGCCAAACCAGCAGCCCTCTAATAATATTCAACCAAAGCCCACAATTTAACGGTCTTTCATAATTAAAGCAATAACAAATAAGACATCAAGCAGTTAAAACAATAATAAAGACTTTGTTTGAGATTTGACATTCTACCAAAATAGTGGTTATTTTTATCCGTGTGGCTAGTCATATTCAAACAAATCAATAAAAATAATTTAAGGAGGTAACAATGTCACATCATATTGACAGAAAGACCACAAAATACTCAACCAATTCACTACTCATTCACGGTAAATTTTTGACAAAAAAATGGGATTTTGACCATCATGTAATCCCACAGATGTCCACATCCGTGACATATAGACTTGACTCAATTGAAAGGGCAGCCAGGGGGTTCAACAACTTTGCAAATCCTGCCGTCTTTGGACACAGGACACCTGATCCCATTTACATATATGAAAGATTGGACGAACCTGTAAGAGGTATGCTTGAAGACAATCTGGCATTTGCAGAAAAGGGGGACTGTGCAATAACTTTTGCAT
>JBBISZ010000096.1:0-9102 GCA_037441045.1 Deltaproteobacteria bacterium
AAAATGTTTATGTATTGAATGATCTAAACTCAGCAAATGGTGTCTATCTGAAGGTGAGAGGTTCAGAGCAATTGAATAACGGAGATATCATTCTGCTTGGACAGGAACTATTGATGGTAAAGATAATTGAAAAAGAGGCCTGATTTTCATTTCTATTCTTGTCTAATAATTTTATCAAAGAGATTGTTGGAGAAGATAATAGTAAGACATCGTTATTTTGTGATTAAATGCATATTCAACTATCCTCAGCAGATAGTCTATTCTTATCAGTTTTCATCTGTTAGATAGATTCAAAATTATATAATTAAATTCAATAAAATATGGTTTGATTCTTGAGATCCATAGAATATAATAAGTTTTCAGCAGTTAGTAAATATTTTTTGTAAGAGAATTCTGGGTTGATTTTTTAATGTGTTCATATTTATTCTTACCAAATTAATTATCTGAAAGATTTGTGCTCTTTGTCTTGCAATTTATTTCTTCTGGGGATCCGGTGATTGAGAATATGAATTTGAGATTTGAAAGTTTTTGAATAATAATAATGAAGAAAACTTTGCAGGCATCAGGAAAAACTAAGAACTCTACCAACTCTACGAACTTTCTAAACTCTATGTTCTGTTACCCATTACTTGCAGACTATAGACTATGGACCATGGACCATGGACTATGGACTGTGGACTGTGGAATGTAGATTGCAGACTATGCACAAATTTTAGGACGCTACCAGATTATTGCTACCTGACCTTCAGGACCTATTGCCCGATTTCATTGCCTCTTAAAAAAATATTAAATTTTGCTCCTTATATATAGGGGGTATTTTTTTGTGTGAGATGGTAATTGCAATTGCAAAAACACCCTGTAAGAAGAATTTTATGCTAAAATCAAGCAAATATGAGATTATGAACAGATTTTTTCAAAAAAAGAAAAAGAGTACATAAAATGGGCATCGATTTTTGCCTATATTAATAGGAGGCTATATTTGAAGTCAAATATTCAAAGTTTTGGATTTAATGTTCAATTTTTTCAAATTTTAATAATTAGACAGGAGGTGTTTTATGTTTAGAAAGCATCCGAATAAAAAATTATGCGTCATTTGTGGTACCAGAAAGGCTCTGTATTCTTATCGAAATGGTATCAGATATAAAAAGGACCACAATTTATGTATTAAGTGTTACAAGAGCCTTATAAATAGCCTTTTCGCTCACAAGTTAAATATATTGTATTGTAGTGTATAGTATGGATGAGTGCGCCGTGTACATAGTATATAAGGGTGAAAAGCGTTCATCCATTATTTAACACTTTTCAGGAGGTCTAAAATGAAGACAAGAAACAATGACAGAAAAGAAAGTAAAAACGTAAGAGACTTTAGAGAGCAAGAAAGGATTGTAAACATCTCAAACTCTACCCAGGACATCAAAGAGGATATTTCTCTACTCAGATTTATAGACAATTACCTATATCTGCTCTATGTCAAAACTAATTCGTCTTTTGAATTTGACCGGAAGATAATCAATGATAATATCTCAAATTTTGAAAGCAGACTTGTGCAAATTGTAAATGGAGAATTTCCAATTGAAAGATCATCAATTCTACCCCTCATTCTGCCCATGAAGCCTACCATTGAAGAGTTTTTAATCTTTTCAGTACTTCTGATTATCAAAAGTCTCAGAGATGAATCTTTTGTATATAAATATTTGAGGGAACATCCCCAAAAGATCCTTAAAGAGGCTTTATATGAGCAAGAAGAAGAGGAGTATTCTGACTCTCTTAGATTTATCACTAAAGCTGGAAGATTTATCAGACTAAAAGATATTATAGAACTGATCAGAGGGAAGGTAAATGAAGATTATGCAATGAGTATTATCAGATTGGAGGAGTATGGATTTGTAAAAAGCACAATCTCAACACAGTTATACCTTACAGGTAGTGAGACTCTTGTAAATTTGTCTGATAGTATCACGATGGTACTTTCTTCATACGAAAGTAGAGACTCCATTTATGAAGACTCAGATGATTGTAAGATCATTGCATTCGATAAGACAAATATAAAATATGAAACCACCACTTTTGAGGCAATTAAAAATGATCTGGAACTTAAAGAAATTTTTGATCTCTCAAGACACTACTACGAGATATATAAAGACAGAATACTGGATACAGAGCCATTGAAAATATTATTATATGGTAATGATTATGCTTTGATGGACATTATCTCAAAGATGATAGCCGCTGATCTTGCTGAAGGAATTATGACATATAAATATTCAGGGATAGATTCTTCATTTTTAGATTTTATTCGAAGGAGAAAAGGCATAATTAAAAAATTAGAGATTGATCCAATAATATTAGAAGTTGCAAATTTCAAAAGATACCTCCTCAGATTTGAATTTCTCGACAACCGCAAATTATCCGAATTTCCACTAAAAAGGGATCAGATAAAAAAACTCCCCTTTATTTGCCGATTGCCAGTATTTTTCCTCTGCAATAAAGTCTCTGAACCTCCCATAAAAGAGTCAAAAATACTCGGTGGAAACTACAGGATTTTTAAAATAGATGGTCTGTCCCGTGATACTGCCTTACAGATCCTGAGTCACCTTCTCAACGGTTACAGTGTAGATCCTTACTTGTTTTCAGATAAGGAAAAGATAGATATTTTCAGCATCAATATGATATCCGAAGTCATAAAGAGAGAGGTATATTACAACAATAGAAAGTTGGATAATGATCTCCTGTTCTCCGTAAAAAAATCTGTAATGGAGGCTTCAGAAAAGGATCAGGAAGATAGATTAGAAGAGAATGAAGAGTATGAAAACAAAAGGGATAAAATATTAATAGAAACCGATATCAGAGAAAAGATATCAGATGTAGTACTCAATCCTCAGGAAAGAGAGACAATAGACAACATTATTCTGGCAGCAAAAAATATGGATAAATTATACAATAAAGATTCTCCACTATTTGCCTATGGCAGAGGATTAAAGATACTCTTTTATGGACCTCCTGGAACAGGGAAAACGCTTACTGCACGAGCAATAGCAAGGGAGGTCAATCTTCCTATAATCGCTATACATTATCCAAATTTGCTTGATTGCTTTGTAGGCAAGACAGAAAAATTAATAAAAAAACATTTTGAAACTGCAGAAAAAAATAATGCGATTCTCTTCTTTGATGAATGTGATGCAATAACTATGAGCAGGGGTAATCTTCATTATTCCTGGGAATTTTCCTTTCTCAATACTTTTTTAAAAGAATTAGAAGATTTTAATGGAATATTAATACTTTCTACGAACTTCGAAAAAATACGAGATAGCGCCCTGAATAGAAGAATACATTTCTTTGTGAAATTTGAGAATCCAGACTACGAAAATAGAGTACTCCTGCTAAAGAGATTCATCCCGGAACCAATCCTGTCCACAATAGATATTGACCATATAGCCTCATTTGCATTCAACGGCGGTCATATAAAAAATGTGGCAATAAAATTAAAGATCGAACTTCTTAAAGGCAATCAGATTGATACTGACTTTCTAACAAAAATACTCAAAACTGAACTTTCAAAGGAGAACAAAGCCGTAGATTCAAACAAAATCGGCTTCTAAAATTGTAAAGGGTCTCTTATGGGGGGAAGACCCTTTTTTTCTTTTATGTCATAAAAATAGCGACTCTATCAATTCTTTTTTCAACAGCATTTATAACAGCATTTAAAGTATAGACAAATCCTGAAGTTTGTGCTTTTAAATAATTTAATGTTTTAGGTTATTAAAATTTCAGAGGAGAAAGTCAGGATGAAAAAATTATTTGTAGTCTTTATCACAATTATTTTAGTTTCATGTGCTACCACAAAATCAGAGGTAATAACATCCTCATTCAATATTGAAAAGGTCTCCATAGATTACGACCGAATAGACTTTGAAAACCCCTCAATTTCAGGCATTGACTACAAATTTAGATTTCTGGTGGAGAATAAGAATGATACAGACATAGTACTCAGAGAGGCAGAATATTCATTCAAAATCGCAGATATAAATATACCTTCAAGTAAAAAAGAACTTTCCCTTACAGTACCTGCAAATAAGAACGCAACATTTGATTTGATAGTACCAGTTAAATTTCCATCGGATAGCGCCGCACTTGAGAAATTTCTTGCTCAGAAAAACGCCAATTATGAACTTAAGGGCGTGGTAAGAGGGGCAGGGTTTGAGATCCCGATAGGTGCAAAATATCAAATAATACTCCCGGAGATCCCACAGGTTAGTGTGCCCGGTGCATCAATCTCGAGCGGAGAGAAGGGTGAGATAGGTTTTACATTTGACCTGCTGATAAGCAACAATAATACATTCGAGACAAAGATTGACTACTTTGATTATAAAGTACTAATCGAAGATATACCGGTAGGAGAAGGAAGAATAGCCGAACTGGAAAAATGCCCTCCTAATGCGCAGCTCAGTTATACATTCCCTGCAAAAATAGACCTCTCAAAGTATGCGATACAGGTAAAGAAGATGCTCTCCCAGAAGAAGTTCAATTATACCGTGGAGGGGGTACTCGGTGTAAACGGAATGATCTTCAGTATTAATAGAAAAGGCACAATCAATTTTTCGATGAGGTAAATATATGGCGGAAAGTAAAGATATCCTGCAAAAGATTTCGCTATTTTCTGATTTGAACAGGAGTGAACTTGAGAAGTTGCAGCACTTACTTGTTGAAAAACAATACAAAAAGGGTGAAAACATCCTTGTACAGAATGAAAAAGGGGATTCTCTTTATATCATAGCACATGGAAAGGTAAAAGTTGTTCTCTATGGAGATAAAGGCAAAGAGATAATTCTATCTATCTTGAAAGAAGGAGATTTTTTCGGAGAGATGGCTCTTCTGGATGAGGATGTAAGATCTGCTTATGTAATTACTCTTGAAAAGACTAGTGTCCTTATCCTATCAAGGGAGGTCTTTCTGAACTGGATAAATACTCACCATCAGACTGCAATAAAACTCCTCAAACACCTGATTAGTAGGTTGAGACATGCAGACGAGGTTATATCCAACCTTTCACTTCTGGATGTCTATGGAAGAATTGCAAGATACATAATTGACCTTGTAAAGAAAGAGGGACGAGATATCGGAAATGAATTTGTTATAGATAATAGACCGACACATAATACTATAGCCAGTCAGATAGGCTCAACAAGAGAGACAGTTACCAGAACCATAAATGATTTTATTAAACGAGGGATCATCAGGCAGAGCGGCAGGATGCTCTTTGTAAGAAAGAATTTCATCCTTTCAAACTAAAATAAGATTGTAAATGAGTTAAAATCCATCTATTGGACCTGCAGTAACAGGCAGATTTTTTATCTTGACAAATCGCTCTCATAAATTTATATATCAGTCCCTTACTTTTATGAGGTGTAAGAGATGTTAACAAAGATGACCAAACATTTTTCAGCAAAGGATGTAAAGAAGAATTATTACCTGATTGATGCAAAAGACCAGATTCTTGGTAAAGTTGCGGTAAAGGCAGCAGATATTCTTCAAGGGAAGAACAAAGTAGAATTTACTCCAAACTCGGATGTAGGTGACTATGTTGTTATCATTAATGCCAGCAAAATTAAAGTAACAGGCAAAAAACTCGTTGAGAAGATGTACTACAAGCATACAGGCTTCTTCGGGAATATGAAGGAATACAACCTCAAATATCTTCTGGAAAAACACCCGGATAGAGTAGTATCACTCGCAATAAAGAACATGCTCCCCAAGGGGAATATAGGGCTAAAGATGTTTAGAAATCTCAAAGTTTATGCAGAGGACAAACATCCACACACCGCCCAGAAACCAACAGTAGTTACAATATAAAGGAGAAAATGAATGGCTGAACAGACCCAAATTTTTGCAACAGGCAGAAGAAAAAGAGCAGTAGCAAGGGTTATATTAAGACCCGGCAAAGGCGATATCAAAATAAACGATCAAGCACTAAATGATTATTTTCCAAGAGAGACATCCAGAATAATAATTAGACAACCATTTCTCATTACAAATACTCTATCCGAGCTTGACACAATTGTAAATGCTCAGGGCGGCGGCAAATCTGCTCAGGCAGAGGCAGTAAGGGCTGGTATTTCAAGGGCTCTCATCAAATTTAAACCAGAGCTCAGACCTGTTCTCAAAAAGGCCGGTTATCTTACCAGAGATGCCAGAGAGGTAGAACGTAAAAAATACGGTCGCAAAAAGGCAAGAAAGAGATTCCAGTACAGCAAGAGATAATCTTTTTAATATTCCTTTTTTAATCAATCATTTTTCTAACTCATCAGTTCTATACAGATTTATAAAAGATAATTTACGAAGTGTATATTATTTCCGTCTAAACTGATTGTTATTGCTATTTTGAAATGTCATATTTATCGATTATTACATGAATGTCATTTGTATAAACAGAGACTTTTTGCCTTTTTAATTTTATAGGATTTCTTAATTCTAACATTTCTTCATCTCTGGATTTCATAATATTGTATTTTTCTAAAGACAATTTAAGTGTTCATTGACATTCTCAGAAATCAAATCCCAGTACCCAGTAAAACTGAGTCTGTGACTGTCCAACGAGTCCCTGTGCGTATCCCACTCTTAGAGTTGCAGGTATATAAAATCCAAATTTAAACTCTGACCTGAGTTCCATACCTGCTCCATAAAGTATTAAATCTGGAATGTAGATTTTATCAAAGGCATTTCCTGCATCAAAGAAAATAGCACCATAAAGTCTTCTAAAAAAGATAGGAAGAAGCTCATATCCTCTATCCTTATCAATCAATGGGAATCTGTATTCATAATTAAACAATAAATATCTTTCCCCTGAAATAGAATAAGGTTGATAACCTCTCAGATGTATTCCTCCTACCCTCAAATCATCCAGAAAATCCAGAATAAGATCCCTTGCAGGAACACCTCCAAGATAGAATAGCCTTCTTTTATATAATTCGCCCCCTGAGAGTCCATAACTCAGATGAAAGGCATTAACATTTCTTTTGATAAACGGATTCTTTATATAAAATCTTGTATCAAATTCCAGCGAATAAAGGTCAAATGCCGAACCAAGAATACCATTATATATCTTAAAATCAACTCCATAATATATTCCCTCCTCAGAACTTATAGATTTACCATAATCTCTAACAGAGGATTGATAAAAAGAGAAACCCAGAGAAGCTTTGTTTCCCTCTTTGGGGAATTGGGGAACCAGATCATTCGGATGAAAATCATAATTTTTGCGCCCGCTTAAAATCTGATAAGTATAATTTATATCAAGAGATCTTGATACCCTATAAGAAGAGAGAGGTATCCCGAGTTTTAGACGAAAAGTAATATTGTCTTCCATATATTGAACGGATTCTCCATTTATATATTGTACATCTCCAAGCGAATAGTAATCCTTATAGGATTCAAATCCAACATAAGGATAAAAATATCTCAATCCATACGAAAAATAATAGAATATTTTATCTCTATCAGGGGCGTAGGACATATCAAGATCAAAGGAATTTCTCCCTATTGGATCTGAGCCTGAAACACTAATCCCGTAAAAATCCCCTGCATCAGACACGCCTGTCTTTGGATTCCATCTCTTTGGAAGAATTGATGGAAAGCTTGAGAATGGCTTTTTCTTATATTCCTGCGGCTCTTTTAAGATTACAGGAAATCTTTGAGTCGTATAATAATTTTTTTCTTCATAATCGTATTCTAAAAGTTCAATCTTGCAGACATCATACCCGCTTTTACCAAATATTAGTCCAAAGAGATTCCCCTCTTTGTCAACCTCAGGGGCAAAGAGCCCGGTTAAAGTATTTGTAATTCTTCTCAGATCTCTTTTAGATAAATCAAAAACATAAATGTTGTATATCCCCGTACGGTCAGAAGAAAAGATTATCTGATTGCCATCTCTTAAAAATACTGGCTGCATATCAATGGAGGTATCTGCTGTGATTCTCTCAAGTCTGTGCTCATCAATATTAAATATGTAAATATCTCTCTCATTCTTATCCCACATTGAAAACACAAGCATCTTTGAATCTGGAGAAAATCTGAGACTTGAGATCTCAGCATATGACGGTGATTCATAAACATAGACTATAGAATTATCATCCAGCCTCATAATACCAATCTTTGAATTTGTAAGTTCCTTTTTTACAAATGCAACGCTCTTTCTATCAGAAGAAATTGTCGGATAATCCGCTCTGAGTCCATAAGTAAGTCTCCTCTTCTCACCCGTCTTCAAATCAAGAAGAAATAGGTCTGTATAATCATTAAATTGCTTATAAAGGACTGTCTCTATATAAATGAGCAGGTCATCTCTAATATCAAACTCTCCTCCTCCATAGGATTTAATAACTTTCTCTCTCTTTCCTGTCTTAAGTGATAATCTATAAATATGTGGATAATCATAAAGCGAGGACTCATAATAATATAAAAACTCTCCATCTCTTCTCAGATTACGATGTCCCTGTGCAGTATCAGTAAGCCTTACAAATAACGAAAGCGGCTCTTCTGTGACCTCCATTCTTATCTTATCAACCTCTGATTTTAGCTCATTGTAAAAATCATTATACAGTTCCAGATATGTCCTGCCTGTATATTTTTTTGCTATCTTATTCATCTGATACGGTATAAGTCTTCTTGCATATTCCTTTGAGATATTTACAAGAGTCTTTTCTCCGTATGTGCGGGCAATATAATCCAGGAAATAAGAACCATATAAATAATAAACAGTCCCCTGAGGCCATTCATAGGTTCCATTTGAGATAACATCTATAGACTTAAAATCATCTTCAAGCACCGCCGTTCTAATATACATCCTGTATAGAGAACTCCTTACCCTTCCGCCACCAGAAAATGCAGTCTCTCCGTATGTAGCAATACCCTCAATAAACCAGTCTGGCTGAGCGGCATTTGGTATCAGAGTTTTCCCGAATATTTTATTGTATAGTGAATGTAATCCATAATACATATCAAGATGAACCACATGAATAAATTCATGAAGAATCAGGGCATACAGCCAATCATCATGATCATTAAGAGATGAAAATGCCGCAGGTGGTCTAACAAAAATATGTATCATAT
>JBBISZ010000097.1:0-9066 GCA_037441045.1 Deltaproteobacteria bacterium
GATGAAAAAGATGATAGAATCTGTAAAAGATAATTTTAATGGACTATTACTATCACTTTCAATCTCCCGAAACGGGATAAGCCTTGATTCATTTGTAGCCCTTTCCAATAAGTCTATGGAAAATGTAAATAAATATCTTGTCTCCTCTCCAAAAGAGGATATTGATTCACTGATAAAGATTATTCAGGACAATCCTTTTGTTTTATCAAAACTGAGCCTTAATTTTTCTTCAATATATGCATTGATGAAAGAGGAGAATCCTTATCAGATGATGATTATAGACAAGAGGCTTTTTGGACCTATTCTCAAATATATGGAAGTTGATGTCCAGAACGATATTCTTCCGCTCATTAAAGGTTCTCTTCTATATGTTGTGACATCAGGGGATCTGCAAAATATAAACAGTGCTATTGAAGGTGGATTTAAGGGAGAGGCGTTTAACAAACTTTTTAATGTATATTATGCAATGAGCCTGACCGATGGAGCAAAATCATCGGAGTTTATGAAAAAGTTTGTAGTCAGTATGAAGGAAAAGGGGCAGGTTGTAGAGCAGAGGCAGATAAAAGATATTTCTATAAATTCTTCGCGTTTTGGAGCTGCATATGAGTCTTACTGGTTTATAAAAGATTCAAATTTTTATGCATTTTACACAGATAAGAAACCTGAGAATATAATTGATTCAGTATCAAATAAGGAGAAACAGATTCCTCAGGCTATTCCGCAGAACATAAGAGATGTGATTGGAGATTCGTCTTCGCAACTTATATATCTCAATTTTGCCCCAATACGAAAGATAATGGATAATATCAACGAAGAAAAATTAAACTCTATTGCCTCTACAGGTGTTGTCAAATTTGGGTTTGTTCTGGTAAGAGAGATAGTTAATAAACTGGACAATATGGTTTTATATTTAATCCCCGCAAAGGATGGTATCTCTGTTGATATAGGAATAAATGTCAAGGACTAAAAGAAATATTCAACATGGATATAATAAAGCTCGAAAATATCAGTAAGGGATTTCTTTTTGATGGAAAGAGAAAAGATATATTAAATGGGGTAAATCTTAATGTGAAAAAAGGGGAGATTGTAGCAATTATTGGTCCTTCCGGCTCAGGGAAATCTACACTTTTGAATATAATAGGTGGTCTGGATAATTCTTATGAAGGTGAAGCAGTTATAGATGGTGTAAGTTTGAAAAGTCTTTCAGATAATCAACTTAGTAAATTTAGAAACGAAAAGGTTGGATTTATATTCCAGCATTTTAATCTTCTGGATCATCTCAATTGTTATGAAAATGTATATCTACCTTTATATTTTTCATCCGGTATGAAAGAATCAGAAATCAGACAGAGGATTGAATATTTGTTTGAAAGGGTAAGACTTACTCATAGAGTAAGGCAGTATCCTCCCACATTGTCAGGTGGAGAAAAACAGAGAGTTGCCATAGCGAGGGCATTGCTTATGAGACCTGCTGTTCTTTTATGTGATGAGCCCACAGGGGATCTGGATGATAATACAGCAAATGCGATTCTCGATCTATTTGAGTCTATTAGAAATGAGATGAGTGTAACATTTGTTATGGTTACACATGAGGAGAGAATTACCAGAATTGCTGACGATATTTATTCAATAAAGGATGGAATACTTGTGAAGGTTTGATATGAAAGGTATTTCAAGTCTGGCATTAAAAAATCTTATCCGAAATAGAAAGGCTGTGCTTCTCTCCTCAATAGGAATTATTTTTGGTATTGCCTCATTTGTCTTTTTTATGTCACTTGGTAACGGAATAAAATCTGTTGTTTTCGGGAAGATCCTTGCTAATCTGCCTGTCAATATTATAGAGGTAACACCACGAAGTTCTACTATTGGTATATTCTCATTTTCAGGTATCTCTTCATCGGGGATTGACAATTCTACGGTAGAGACAATATCTTATATTAAAGGCGTAAAAGATATTTATAAGGAGATTGTACTGGATGTCCCGATTCAGGCAAGAGGTGAGTTCTTTTCAAGGAGAATAGTTACCGATCTGGCTGCTACAGGTATTGATCCTGAGATTGTCAGATCGGATATCAAAGAAGGATATAAATTTGAATATAATGAAAATGGTCCTGTCCCTGTAATTGTCTCCAGACATCTACTTGAACTCTACAATTCCAATATCGCACAGGCAATGAAGTTGCCAAAATTAACTCAGGATGCAATTCTGGGCTTTAAATTCAAACTGATAGTAGGAAAGAGTTTTCTATCAGGGATCAAAGATTCATCAAAGGTTAGAGAATATGAATGCCAATTGGTAGGATTTTCGGATAAGGCTATTTTACTCGGAATTACAATACCCATAGATTATGTTAAAAAATTTAAAGAAGATATTGAAGGAAAACAGACAAAAGAGAGTTATAAAAAACTTTATGTAATTGCTGAAAATTCTCAGGTAATTCCGGAGATTACAAAGGAAATCGGATCGATGGGACTTGAGATAGATCGTACAAGGAAGACCATAGGAGGTGTCATAAGCATTGCAATGCTATTTCTTGGCACCCTCTCCATTCTGATTGTGGCTCTATCTGCAATTAACATCTCAAATACATTTGCACTCCTGATCTTTGAACGCAGAAGAGAAATTGGTATTTTGAGAGCAGTGGGTGCAACGAGAGGGGATATTAGATTTATGATATTCTTTGAGGCGGCTGTTGCAGGTCTTATAAATGGAGTATCTGGGGCATTTTCAGGTGTTTTATTTATAAAAATTACAGATTATTTTGCAAGGACAAGAATCCCGGATTTCCCATATAAGCCCGATACATTCTTTGATATACATTTTAGCATTTTGATTATAGCAATCCTATTTTCAATATTCTTCTGTGTGCTCGGTGCGATGCTACCATCAATCAGAGCATCCAGAATAGATCCAGCAAAGGCAATAACCATGTGAGGCAAACCTATGTTTCAAAGAATTTTATTATTGGTTTCAATAGTTATTTTTGTGGATGCCACCTGTCAGAATTATGTCCGCATGAATTCTTCGGATCAAAAAATAATCAATGAAAATCTAACAGGAAAGAGATTTTTTCTAAAATCATCAATGTATTATGGCGATTTTTATGGGAATAGCGATATCTGTCTCCTTTCACCGCGTAAATTTAAAGAGACGAACTACCTTGAAGGGCTGGATAAAAAAACCATATTCCCAGGAGAGGAGAAAGGTATAGTGCCATATAATAGTGAGGTGCTGGTAGAAAAAGTTGAGTTTCCATTTTCAAACAGACCACTTCTTACACCGAGATTTTATCCATGGGTTTATCTGAAAGTTGATAAACTGTCTGGATACAAAAGTTGTATCGTAGTTATTAGACCCGATGTTGGAAGAGTAGAGGAATTTAAAATCCTATTCTATGAGATATTTTCTGCCGAAAATAACGAAAAAGTTATAAGCAAATTTAATAGTGATGTCAGGGATGCAATATTCAACAAAAAATACATTGATGGCTTGAGTGAGCAGGAGGTATACATTATATTTGGAAAACCTGACAGGATTGAACATAAAAGAGTTGGAGATACGCATATTGTAGTCTTTGACTATGAATATTTCACCATAACATTCAAAGATGACAGAACTGTATCATTCAATAAAGTGGAGAAGAGATAATGAATGAAATTATATTATTACTGGCTGTTAACCTTTTCATTGCAAAGGAGCCTGATGTCGTTGTACAGCTACAACAACGATACGATAAGATAAAAGATTTCAGAGCAGATTTTATTCAATCTTATTATTCTACAAATGGTACTCAGTTGATGGAATCAAAGGGGACACTGTATTATAAAAAAAGTGGAATGTTCAAGTGGATATATGAAACACCCAAGAAGAAGGAATTTGTTATCAGGGGTAACAAATTATATGTATATCTCAAAGATGACTCAATTGTTTATCTGGATGAAGATTTTAAATCATCTCAAATGAAGATGATTCTACTATTTTTATATGGAGAGGGTAATATTGAGAAGCAATTTAATATTGAAAAGGTAGAAGATGATAAAGATTATAATAGAATTTTATTGACTCCAAAAGAGAAAAATTCAACAGTTTCAAAACTTATACTTACAGTAGACAAAACAAACCATAATGTAGAAAAACTTGAAATTACAGATAATCTTGGGAACAGAAATGTTTTTCATTTCAAAAATATTTTATTTGATTCAGATTTAAAAGAATCATTTTTTATTTTTAAAATTCCAGAAGGGGTAGAGCTATCTCCAATTCCAAAAGATATGTTCAGATAATTCGATTTCAATGAAAAAAAATAAGAATAAAATTCGATTTTTTATATATACGCTTGGATGTCCCAAAAATGAAGTGGATAGCGAGATAATATCATCCCGATTATTGGAGGCAGATTTTGTTAAAGTATCAAATTCTGATGAGGCAGATATAATACTTATTAACTCATGTGGCTTTATTCAACAGTCCAAAGAGGAAAGTATAAATATCGCATTTGATTTTTATCATATGAAAAGAGATGAGCAGAAAATTGTGATGCTGGGCTGTCTTGCTCAGAGGTATTCAACTCAGATGCCTTCATTGATGCCTGAGATTAGTGGGTTTGTCGGTGCTGATAGATATGGAGATATTGATAAAATATTAATTGATATTTACCATCATAACAAGGAGACAAAATTCTGGGGTCAAAACAGTTCAACAAGTTTGATTTATAAGTGGAGAGATAGAGATATAAGCAGGGCTGAAAAGAGTTATACTTATGTAAAGATTGCTGATGGTTGTTCCAATCGATGTTCCTTCTGTGCAATCCCGATTATTAAAGGTGGATATAGAAGCAGAAAGATAGATGATATTGTAAAAGAAATTGAAAGACTGGTTGTTGCAGGATACAAAGAAATAGGACTGGTCTCTCAGGACCTAACTGCCTTTGGACTGGATTATGGAGACAAAAAGGCTCTTTATAAATTGTTAAAGAATATTGAAGACATAAAAAGGGAGTTCTGGGTGAGATTATACTACCTCTATCCTCGGAGAATTGATAGAGATATACTTGAATTAATTGCTAATAGTAAAAGGATTCTTCACTACCTTGATATACCATTTCAACATATAAGTGATAGAATCCTTAATTATATGAAACGGGGTCACAATCAGAAATTTATCAGAAAATTGATCTCAGATATAAGAGAGATAATTCCTGATGTGGTTTTGAGATCTTCTTTTATTGTGGGATTTCCTGGTGAAAAAAGAGAAGATTTTGATGAACTTAAGAAATTCCTTTTAGATGTTCAGATTGATAATGCAGGATTCTTTGAATATTCAGATGAGGAAGGCACTATGGCTTATAAAATAAAAAATAAATTATCCAAAAAAACAATAAAGTCGCGATTAAAAAATGCGTATGAAGTACAGTAACAGATATCTTACATAAAAAAATCAGAAGAAAAAAGGCAAAATATTTAAGGTTCTTCTGGATTCAATAGCAGACGATTATCTGGTAGGAAGATATTATGGGCAGGCACCTGAGATTGATGGAGTTGTATATATTAAAAAAATATCAGATATTCGATCGGGATTTGTAGATGTAAAGATTACTGATGCAGATAGTTACGACCTTTATGGGGAAATAATAAAGTAATCAACAGGTTGAATAAGTCTTTTTAGTTGATAATTTCTTTTTCCCCTTATTCGTCCGAAATATTTTTATGATGTGAAGGTTTTGCATGTAGAAATTATTTTACATACAGGTTGATTTTAGGAATATTAAAGTAAAATTTATTTAAATAACTTGAAAATAGAAGAAAATTGTAAAATAATATCATTATGACATTTCCAGTAACTTATACTACCGCATTCTTTCTTTCATTGCTTGTATCACTACTTCTGGTGCCAGTGGTCAGAAATGTCTCTATCAGGTTGAATCTGGTGGATAATCCGGAAAGGTCTCGTAGAACCATTCATCAAAGGTTGGTCCCCCGCACAGGCGGGATTGCAATTTTTATAGCATTTACACTTCCACTCATTGGTCTTTTCTTCGTACAGAGCGGAGTAGGAGGAGTATTTACTGCTGACTATAGAATGGCAATTACCCTTCTTATAGGATCTTTTGCAATTGGATTTATCGGATTTATGGATGACATTCGTGGACTTAAGGCGTCACATAAATTTTTACTTCAGTCATTGGTTGCTATATTCAGTTATATTATGGGTTTTAAAATCCAGACCCTTACTATTCCATTTATAGGGGTTCTGGATATGGGGATATTTGCACCTGTAATTACTCTTTTATGGATTGTTGGAATAATAAATGCAATAAATTTGATTGACGGAATAGATGGACTTGCAGCAGGAGTGGCATTCTTTGTCTGTGTAACAAATTTTATATTTGGATTTTCTCAGAACAATGCAATTATCTGTCTCATCTCTGCTGCTCTTGGCGGTGCCTTATTGGGCTTTCTCTATTTCAATTTTAATCCTGCATCAATATTTATGGGAGACACTGGTTCCATGCTTATTGGATATATTCTTGCCACATCCTCCCTCTGGTCATCAATGAAAAAAGGAACAACTGTTGCGCTTCTTATCCCTATAATAAGCCTTGGTCTTCCAATTATGGATACTTTTGTCGCAATGTTTAGAAGAGTTATTCTGAAAAGACCGATCTTCTCGCCCGATAGAGGACATATTCATCATAAATTATTACAAAAAGGTTATTCTCAAAAGAAGACAGTATCTATTTTATACGGAATAAGCATCTTATTTGCTTTGATTGCCATATTTTCATACTTCGGCAACTCACTTCAGGTAGGTATATCTTTGCTGGTTCTGCTGGTAATTACTATTGGTATAGTAAGATTTGTTGGGGGATTTTCGTACATAAAATATGCACTTTCATATTCTCAACCAACGCATTCTCATCATGCCGAACTTTTTAGGTTCTATCTTCCTATTTATTTACAAAAATTAGACTCAGTTAGAGACAGAGCAGCGTTTGAAAAAATTATGAATGAATTTATCATAAATACCGAGATTTATTCTTTTGAAATTATGAAAAAAGATGATGAAGAAGGTAAGAGCACAGAAAAATCAATATTTCTTGTAACAAATGGGACAAACAGTTCAGAAAAAAAACCTACAGTCTCTGCTATGTTCCCAATTCTACAATATTCCAGTCCACTGGGTGATGAGGATCTTTCAATTGAAAGACAGGAAGCGATACTGCAAAATGCTAAATTGACGGCAAGATTTGTATGGTTTTCGGAGCGGACAAGAATCTCTCCTGAAAGCAGTATATTGTTAAGAATGTTGGTGGACAGGATCTCAAATATCTTGCTTAATAATAAAATTTTTGAGTAATATTTTATCCTGATTTTATACCCTTTCAAGAAATTATATGCTGTCCCTCTGGAGGTTGAATATGAGCAATTTGAAAAAATTTTGTTTATTTTAAAAAACGCATTGTCTTTACTATGTTTTTTAATGTCATGTAACATAAGTCAAAAAGTAAAAATTGGAGTTAAAATCACCATTTTCTATGTAAATACAGGTGGTGAGAATTCTGTATCTTTATTATAAAAGTAAAAACTTATTGCCCGATATAATTAGACATCAACAATTAAAAAAATTAAAGAATGGCGTCAATAAATGCCAATATAAACCATGCAAATTTAATTAATAAAAGATTCCCAGAGAATTGGGGTGCAGTAAAGTTGCTATGACTTAAATAACTTGAAATTCAATAGTTTTATAAAAATACACATAAAGGAGTGCTAATAAATTTTTAATGTTATTAAATAGATAGTATGTAATCTTAATGTATTGATTCAAGATATATACATATTATTTTTGTACTGATGGAAAATATGTATTAACCAGAAATTCATATAATTTGTCCCCCATAATCACATTCGCCTTCCCTGTATAATGAGCAAAATCGTCAATCATTAATTCTGCTAATGGCATATCTGAAACCACGCTGGATAAATTTACATACGGAATTCCATTGTTATTGCAGTACTCCTCAACATATTTGATCGTCCAGAAGGCTGCAAAGCACCCCTTGTTCTCTGGACAGTTCTGATTATCTAATGGCTCTTTGCAATTTGCACAGAAAGAATATATTTCACTGCTGATCATATATTTTGAACCATTCTTTTTTATTTCATCAGACAATAGATTCAAATACTTGAGATTTGCAAGTTGATATTTATTCATAAAATTAAGGTTATTTAAGGTTATATTGTCCCCTAATTGGGAGATATAAAAAAGAGAATACCTATAAAGTAGTGAATATTGATTCAATAACAAATTTAGATTATCTGGCAAAAATCTGATAATTTGTAATCCTGGCATAGATGCGTCAACATATCTTATGAGTGTAGGCTTTCCATTTATTTTTTCTACAGTAAATCTTGCGTTTAAGAAATCGTTAGGGAAAAAATTATATACTACTATATCGCTCTTTAGATGAGACAACTTAAACTTGTAATGTAAGTAAATCTCCTGAATATCATATCCAGGTATCCCACCATTAATAATTTCAAAGTTATAGTCTTTTAACGGTGGATTATTTGTGAATAACTGCCTTAACCTTCCTGGAACTGTCTCCTCCTCTTTTATCACACCAGCTCCGAATGTGGCACTATCCCCGATTATAAGTATTCTTATTGTGTTTTTTGATTTCTCTTTGGTAATCTCGTCACCTCTGAGTCCCAGTGAATTAATCTTAATTGTACATTCAGAACATTTTTCCATATCATAGGATAATCCCGGGTATGGAAATACCCTCATACCTCCAAGTTCTTCTTTAAATTGGTATTTTATGTTTATGAAAGCCCTCAATATTAATTCAGAGAGAGTAATTCCGATAATAAAGGCTATTAAGAGGAGGATTAGATTTGTAATAAAGCCCTTCATTGACACAAGTAAAAATTAATATTTTATTTTAGTCAATATTATTTAACTATAAGATAAATGCAAAACAATAACAAACTGAATTTTTTCAAAATGCGTTTTAATATTGACGACTTTTACAATATAAGATAATATATTTATTATTATGAAGA
>JBBISZ010000098.1:0-9050 GCA_037441045.1 Deltaproteobacteria bacterium
TTTTAGGACCTTCTGCAATGCATTTGAACTTGCTGAATTTGCATATTTAGAATAACGCAACAATATAATTAGAAATGCCAATGAGATTATTGAGAGGTGCAAAAGAGAGGATAGACCACTATTTGTATTTGCAGGTAGACCTTATCATATTGATCCTCTTATTAATCAGAATGTTGCAAGGATCGCCTCCGATATTGGAATTGATAGTATCACAGAGGATGTGCTTGAGAGAGAATCAGTCATTTTTGATGAGATTTTTGCCATTCCGCAGTGGGCATTTATTAACAGGATTATTAAGGCTGCAAAATGGGTCAATCAGCAGTCATTGAAGACATGCCTTATTCAGGTAAATTCCTTCGGTTGTGGACCTGATTCGTTTGTTGTAGATGAGGCAAAGGAGATTGTAAACAGAGGTGGGCATTATTATTTGATGATAAGGGTTGATGAGTTTTCAAATGCAGGTGCGATAAAACTCAGACTTCTCTCCCTGAAAGAGACATTAAGAAACACCCTGGGTATTAAAAAACGGGTTTTTATAAACAATGCAAGATTCAGAAAACAGGATAGAAACAGGAAGATTCTTGTGCCTCATTTTTCAGATATATACTCCCCATTTATCCCACCTGTCTTCAAAAATGCGGGAGTCGAGGTTGAGGTTCTTCCACCTGCCAATCATAAGTCTGTAGAATATGGCCTTAAATATGTGAATAATGAAGTTTGTTATCCCGCTACAATAGTCATCGGTGATCTCATAAAAGCATTATCGGAAGGTAAATATAATCTGGATGAGGTTGCAGTGGCACTTACTCAGACAGGTGGACAGTGCAGGGCATCAAATTATGTTCCACTTCTCAAGAAGGCTTTAATCTCTGCTGGTTTCAAAGATGTTCCTGTAGTATCAATAGGTTTTGATGGAGATGTAATTAATGATCAGCCTGGTTTTGATCTGGAATGGAAAAAAATGATACGTATTGCATTCTTATCAGGGTTGTATGCTGATGCACTTGCTAGGTTGTATTATGCAAATGTAGCAAGAGAAATTGAAAAGGGTAGTTCAAGAGAGATTTTAATTAGATATATCAATGCAAGTAAGCCACTTATAGAAAATTCAAACTATGATGGACTTATGGTTTTACTTAGTAATGCAGTAGAATCATTTAATAGACTAAAGACTGTCTCATGTATGGTCCCGAAAATAGGTCTGGTAGGGGAGATATTTTTGAAATACAATGATTTTAGCAATAATAATATTGTTGATTGGCTTACATCTCAGGGGATTGAGGTAATTGCACCACAGATTGCAGATTTTTTTATGCAGTTCTTTGTAAATGTAAAAGTAAATACTAAAAGTTTTATTGAAAAACCGTCATTCAAGCAGCTTCTGGCTGCAATACTTGAGGTGCTGGCAAATGAATATATAATCAGATTTGAGAAGATTCTTGCAAATTACAAATTTTATACACCGACACATGATATTTTTTCAAAAGCCTATAAGGCAAGCCGAATTCTGGATCTTGTAAACCAGTTTGGGGAGGGATGGTTAATACCAGCAGAAATATGTTCATATGCCGAAAATAACATTAAAAATGTAATAAGTCTTCAACCTTTTGGCTGTATTGCCAATCATGTGGTATCCAAAGGAGTTGAAAAGGTATTAAAAAGGTATTATCCCGATCTCAACTTACTGTTTCTGGATTTTGATTCATGCACAAGCGAAGTGAATATATATAATAGACTTTATTTTATGGTAAAAAATTCCAGAGAATCAATAGGGTTACCCAACAAAGTAGTATTTTCCAATCAGGTTTATCAAAGCAGGTTAAATCAATGAAATAGTAAACATAGATAAAAGCAATATAAAAGCAAAATTATATGAGAAGAATATATATATAATATAGAAGGTAAAAGTAACTGGGAAAACATATAATAAAAAATGAGTGTATGAATTATGTTTAAATACCCCATAATTTCAATGGGTTAAATACTATTCTTGCTTTATTTCGCAAAATAGTGCCAGTTACTTTTTACCATTATTTGTTATCCAGACCTCACTAAATCTTAGTAATAGTGAATCTCTAGCGCATTTGTAAACATAAATAAAAAATAAACGAAGTAGGTTATCTTTACCACAAATAGGGTAATTTATACTACTTCGCTGTTGAACATTAAAAAATTATTCCATAAAATCAATAAGATAACTAATTACCTTTTAGGCATATATCTTGCAATAAATAATATTGTATTTCAGGAGGTGAGATATGAAGAAGCTAATATCTATGATTCTTGTGAGTGCAATAATCATAATGGTCGGGTGTGGTGGATTGGAAGAGAATTCATCAATTATGACCATAAATGATAAACTGAAAAGCTTTTCAAAACCTGTATTTATCAATAAAACCAGAATTGGAAGATTACCCATCGTTATGCAATCAATTGAAATATCATTTGCAGATAGAGAGGATAAGCTTTTTTCTGAGGAGGCAAAACAGGAGTTTGATGTTAACTCAGTAATGGATATCATAATAGGAGTGAAATTTATAAATTATTCGGGAATACACAATGTTGCTATTAGTGTTTATCTGCCTGATGGAAGTCTTTTTCGCTCAAATAAATCTGAGATTGATTTTTCCAGAGACATACTCTATGGCTCAAATGGTCTCATAATTGATGTATCAAACTCAGTTGCCATTGTTAAGGATATTGTCCCTGTTGCAGGTACTGAGATCTCAATATTCAATCTTGTGGGACAGTATAAGGTTGAGGTATCAGTTGATGGAAAAGTTGTTGCTATCTCCAGCTTTGTTCTGAAATAATCAGGAGTCCATGTCAACGTAATCTATTTTATATTCAATACTGATCAGAGTTGATAATATTTCTGCTATTATCTCAAAATGTTCCTCTCCTATTTCGTCTCCTGTCTCATAGATTCTGAAAAACTCCCTCGCAAGTTTTATATTTTTTACTATTGGTATAGAATGAATTCTGGCAAGGCTGATCATTTTTAATGCCGACTCGTCTACTCCTATGTATCCCATGTGAGGAAATAAATCTCCCTCTTCATAAATGATCGGTATAGCTATATGTGTTGGATTTACGAGTACAAATTTTGCTTTTTTTACATCATTTCTTGGATCTGAGAATAAAATTCTTTCTCTCTGTCTTTTTTGCTGGGATTTTATATGTGGATCTCCTTCTTCGTTTTTGTACTCTTCTTTGATTTCCTGCTTTGTCATATATAGTCTTTTTCTGAATTTATATTTTTCGTAGACTAAATCCAGAGTTGATATCAATACTCCTATCAAAATCGCAATGATTAAAATATTTTTTATCAATAAGAGAAGAACCTTTGAGGATTCTGCGTTTATAATTATTGAATCAGGTAGAATATATAGGTTGTTCTTCAGAATTATACCTGTTGTGCTTAAAAATAGAATGATTTTTAGCAGAGTTAGTATAATATGTATTATTTTTTCCTTTGATAGCAGACTTATGGGATTTATTCTCTTTATGTAATTTTCAAAACCTTTTCTTAGTGCGGCAGATGATGTTACATTTCTTCTATAAATCAATGGTATAGTAATATCCAGAAATGCCATAATTGCAGTTGTAATAATAATCAGGCACAAACCCAGAGTGGCAATATGTTTCATCTCGGGAGAGAATGTCTCTCCGGTAGAATATATTTCACCTTTTGACATATATTTTGATATATATGCAAAGATTAAATTTGCTGTGCCCATGCAAAACAGAAAAAAAATAAATATTTTTATATATGCCTCAAATGGTTTGGAACAGTATGTTTCTCCTTCTTCTCTTGCCTTTTTTAATCTTTTTGGAGTAGGTTTTTCGGTCTTTTCCATCTTTATCTAATATTCCTGACAAGAATGGGAAGGTCATTTATGAAATTCATTATCCGTAATATATCAAGACTCATATAATGACTAACTTTGTTTAACATCAGAACAAGACCACCCAGAATGATAATAATGTGCAGGTTGTAAATATTATTGTATATATTTAAATTCTGCCCGAGTTTATCAGCAAGTGCAAGGAGGGACATAATGGATAAAGAGACAAAAATAATCGGGAAAAAATAACCTGTGCTATTCTTGAATATTATATTAAAGGTTTTTAAAATTCCATCTATAATATTTCCTGAATTAATTTCTTTGAGACTATTGATTGATGAATTGAGAAGTATATCCAGAATAAAAATGTGAGAATTTGAAAGATATAAGATTGAAATAATTACCATCTCAAAGATCATCTCAATGGCTGAGTTTCGCTGGTCAAAAACCCCTTGTGAGTTGAGCTGTCCTATGCTTCCAAAAAGGTTTTCAAGAATTGAAGAGGAATTAATGATTGTTTTTATAAAAATTATTATAGGGAGTACAACTAAGAATCCAGATACAAACTCTTTTAAAATAAATGAAATATCAAAGGGAGAAGGGATACTGGAGAGTGGTAATGTTGAATATCTAAAAAATCCAATAATCCCAATCAGTGAGGATTTAACAAGAAATGGGGTATATCGACCACCGAATAGTTCAGAAATACTTATTGCGGGGATGAATCTTACACCCAGACTCAATGAGATTAAAAGAATGTTCACAATTGCTGAGATATTCATCTTCCTTCAAATACATTAATGATAAATGCCAGGAGGTTATTATAAAATTCCTTACCAGTAACAAAGAAATAGGCTATAGAGACTATAAGTTTGAAAAAGTAGGAGATCGAACTCTCATGAATCTGGAAGATCGATTGTAGTATTGATGTAATGATTCCCAGAACCAGAAGGATAGCAAATAGTGGAAGTAGAAAAGTGCCGATCAATATCATACTCTGCTGAATAAATTCAAATGGCATTTCCATAATCAGTTGCTCAAAATAAGATTTTTGGTAATCAGATACCAGCCGTCAGAGATGATAAATATAAGAAGTTTGAGTGGCAGCGAGATTGATACGGGTGTTAGCATATTTAGACCTATTGCCATAAGTAGATTTGCGACAAAAAGATCGACGATTAAAAAAGGTATAAATAATCTGAATCCGAGGATGAATGCCTCTTTGAGCTGGGTGATGACAAATGCAGGGGCGAGTACAAGTAGTGATTCTCTGTTCATTTGAGATCTGGATGCCTGCAAAAATAGCATTAGTTCCTTTTCACCTGTGTGAGATGAAAGGTAATCTATTAAGGGTGGACTTGCCTTTTCAAATGCTTTGATTATATCCGGGACATTATCAAATTTGATCTGAGCACTTTCTTTTTCAAGCGAGCTTCTTGCATTTTCATACATCTTTATCGCAACTGGCTGCATGGTGTAAATTGTTAGCACAATTGAGAGCCCGGTTATTACTGATGCAGGGGGAATCTGTTGAAGCCCAATTGCATTTTTAAGTATAGTAAGAACAACAGAATATTTTACAAACGATGTGAGCATCATAACAATAAAAGGAATAAAAGCAAGGATAACAAGTAGAAATAAAAAAACTCCCGGCTTAAAGCCTGAGGATATATCTATATTGCTATTTTCTGGCGAGGAAAGTATCATGAGCCCTATTCTGTAAATGTTAAACATTATCCTCCTCCTCTAATATTTTCAGGGCACAATTTTTGGTTGAAAAAAGCAGTATGTTTTTATTCTTATAAGATATCAGGTGCAGATATGATTCCCTGTTTATTCTCTGTGTTTCTATTATCCGGATATTTATTCTCTCCTGTATCCTGGATTTCCTTTTTATCAGGACAAACAGAAGCATTAATGTAATTAATGACAGGACAAAGTATTGGGGAGAGAACAGAAGTACAATTATTGCAATAAGAGTTGATAATGTAATGATAATAATTTTATTAAATGGATATTTTTGAAATTTTAATATGCTTATCATTGATCTCTCCTTCTGCTATAAGAGTGTTTGAAAGAAAAATTTTGCACTTTTTACCTTCAAGAAGTTTCTCCTTTTCTATCTCATTAACCATCTCTCTTAATTTACTAATTTTGATTTGTCCTATTTCTATCTTTATAGTTACAGGTAAAGTTAGTTCCTCAAGCGATAATCCCTCCTTTTGCATAATCTCCTCCTCATAAAATCTAATTTTATTATTGAGGATATTATCCTCACTGATATTTATTGTCATTTGAGACGGAATTTTTATCCTATCGTTTATATTAAGTCTTCCTATGATATGAAGTGGTAAATACTGTTCTCCCAGCAGACATACTGGGAATTCTATATCTTCTTCAAAATCTAAATTTTTTTCTATGGCAATTTTTATTATTTCACGGGTAGGCACTATTAAAATAATCGGCGTAAGGATCCTGCCATATCTAATGGAGAGTAAAAATTGAGTAAGATCTGGTTCTGTTATGTCTACTTTGTTTGTTATTTCAAGATGTATTTCATAAATATCTTCAATTTTATTTAAGATATCAGCGGCGAAGATTATTGCACAGGAATCAATAAATTCCGGAAGGATGAGTATATTCCTTTCCTTAAGTAGTTTTTGCGAAAATTCTGTTATAAGTCGTTTGCTCAAAAGTATGTCTCCAAAATATTTTTTTTGGCTATCAATAAGGCTGAATGCATAATTCTGAAACTCACAGGGTTTTTCATATATTGTAATGTTTTCAATCAGCATCTCACCAATTTGTATTCTCTGTGAAGATAGTTTTCTTAAAAAATTATCAATCAGATTCATTATAAGACCTCAATTGAATATTTGATGGAATGGGGAAGTTGATATAGATGTCTTGATACTTCTGTTGCAAGACTCTTATCTCCTGACACGATAATTTTTTTCTCATCGTTGGAGATATTTATCTGAACCCTGCCCTCAAAGAGATGGATTGTAATACAGAGAGGAGATTGTTTTGTGGATAGATTTTGGAAATATTTATCAAAATACATATATTTTCCTGGGAATACCGGCAAAAATCTTTCATTATTCCGATAATCTCTTTGTAATGCATAATTCTTCAACATCATCTTCCTCCTTTTTTTGAATTGAATAAAAATTTTCTTTAATTTTATTTTGTATTAATTTGTTGAGAGCAGAGCACTTCTGATTCTCTCTCAATATCTTAGCCTCCTGCTCCTTATGACTCTGTATAATTCCACAATATGTTTTTAATATTATATTTAGAAGATAATTTATCCTTTTTTTATAATCATCGGACCAGTTAAAGTAAGAGATATGAGAGTGAATATCTAAAATATCGTTTCTCATTCTGGATAGTTTTAAGATTTCATCCCTGGTTAGATTTTCTTTTGACAGGATCTGGGATAGGCCTATTTTGTAATTTTCTATTTTCATCTCTATTGCATCTTTTATCTTTACAAATTTATGTATATCCATAAAAACCTCGTTGAATTGCTTCATACCATCAAGATGTGTGCCAGATTTTAATGGATAGAGATTTGATGAGGGTAATACATATATACAGGACATCAACTTCCGAAAAGCTTACGAAATTTAATAAATCTTGTAAAATATTGAGTGAAAATTGATTTATTAAGAGTAAGATTTGTAGCGTAATATTAATAAATTAGGATTTATTAAACGGGAAAAGGTAACTGGCACTTTTATAGGAATGGAGGTAACTGGCACCTGATCGGTATGTCCTGATAAAAATAACTACTTGAAATTTTGCCATAACTGGATTAAATTATTGTAGCGACCTTGGGGGCGATCTGGGTTCGACAGGGGCTGTGAGGTTTAAGGTGCATGTCGTGGGTTCCTGTGTAACCACGTTAAAACTATGCAGGAATTACAAATGCCAACGAAAATTTGGCACTCGCTGCTTAATTAGTAGCAGCCGTTCATTATGTCTTCTTCCTGTCGGGTCATAATGGGCGTCAGTTAGGCAGGATGGTCAAAGGTTGTTTTCGGAGCGACTTTTGACGAGATTATACTCCGGATAGGAAATTCAGAGCCTGTCTATGGGCAATGGATTTTTGAAATTCAAAACATAGAATAAGCATGTAGTTACCTTAAAAGTAGCACCTCTGGACGCGGGTTCGATTCCCGCCGCCTCCACCATAAACTATGATAGAATATATTGGCAAATTGTTAATTCTGGCTGCAATTGTTATGGGAATTGTGGGATTTATACTCCTGTTTTATGGCAAATTGCCCTTTGTGGGTAAGTTACCTGGAGATATCGTAATAGAACGGAAAAATTTTACTTTGTACTTTCCTGTTGCTACCTCTATTATTCTAAGCATTATACTCTCTCTCATCTTTAATTTGATAAGAAAATAGTTTTTGGAATTTTGTACTATTTCTACCGTGCCCTCAATTCAGGACATTTTTATGTATATAATTGTAGAATTCATATTTAATCTGCTTGTTATCTTTTTATTAATTTTGATAGGACAGAGGAATACACAATATTCTTTTGAGATAGAGAGATATGTGATTTGAAACTTAATTTATAGAATATTGAAAATTAATTACCTGACTATTGTATATATTGCTCTATCAGGCCGCAAGAACATCCTGCTTTTCTAATTTCAAATATTACTGTGCATGATTTATCTTTATCCATTATAATTTGACATCCTGTATTAGAGTTACACCAGAAACAGTCATTTCCCTATCCTGCGAATATTGAATCTTCATCTACCATTGCTACAAGAATCACATTAGAGTTTTATCAAAAAAACTTTTCACAGTCATTCCCACAATATATCCCCTCAGTAATACTTGTGACTCTTCTCGTTCCCGTTACCCTGCTTGATTTATGAAAGATGATATTGGTTTATCTTAAATTAAGCCATTACTGTGCAATCCTTTGTTACTGGTTTGGTGGTATAAATCAATTGGGAAGCGTTTAAAATTATAAAATGATTGTTAGAGTTTTAAAAACTTCAGGACAAATAATTATTTGTATTTTTCTGTTTGCTTCTATGTCCATTCATATCAGGAGTAAGGATAATTGAAAAAACTTGTTTATTTATTGAATTTAAAACTGTTGATATGTATAATGTTTTATTAACGAGGTGATAAGATGGAAAATAAATATTTTATTTTTTTATTTTTAGTT
>JBBISZ010000099.1:0-1896 GCA_037441045.1 Deltaproteobacteria bacterium
AAACTGGTAGAGAATATACCCGTTGAGATAGGAAACTTTGAACTATCATTCTTACTGGAGAGAAGAAAAACTGACAATAAAGAAGATGAGAAAAAGAAGGACATATACAGGATACTCTTTGAGACATCCACAAAACTGATGAGCGATTTCAATCTTGATATATTCTTAAACAACCTCATAGATGCCATTATATCTCTAACCAAGGCAGATAAGGGGTTTATAATTATATTCAAAGAGAATACCTTTGATGTAATGATATCTCGAAGTCTCGATGGAAACGATATAAAAAATCCAAGGGAACTAATCTCAGATTCCATTATTGAAAAGGTAATAAATCTCAAAAAGCCATTGATTGTAAGTGATGCATTACATGACACCGAATTCAAGATGAGCGCATCCGTTATTAATTTAAAACTCTGTTCGGTTATGTGCACACCACTCATCTACAAGGGGAATATTCTGGGGCTTATCTATCTTGGCAATGACAATGTTGCCAATCTCTTTGACCAGAATTCGCTGGAGATCCTAACAATATTTGCATCTCAGGTAACACTACTTTTGAAATCTGCTTTACATATTGAAAAACTTGAACAGGAGAAAGAGATAAAAACATTCGGCTCACTCATATACTCAAGCCCGGAGATGTCCGACATTATAGAGAAGATGAAGAAGGTCGCCAGCACAGATGTAACCGTCCTCATTGAGGGAGAGACGGGTACGGGCAAAGAGATTCTGGCAAGGGAGATTCACAACAATTCTCCGAGGAAGAATAATCCATTTGTGGCTATAAACTGTGCAGCTATTCCTAAGGATCTGCTTGAGAGTGAATTATTTGGACATATAAAAGGTGCATTTACAGGGGCAATTGTCACAAGAGAGGGAAAATTTCAGCTCGCATCGGGTGGCACCCTCTTTCTGGATGAGATAGGAGATATGCCATTAAATCTGCAGGTCAAACTGCTCAGGGCTCTTCAGGAGAAAATCGTAACCAAGGTCGGTTCCAATAAGTCTGAGGAGATAGATGTTAGAATAATCTGTGCCACCAACCAGAATCTCGAAAATCTGATAAAAGAGAAAAAGTTCAGATCAGATCTCTATTACAGGATAAATATAGTCAGATTCTATCTGCCACCGCTCAGAGATAGGGGTGAAGATATAATGATGATTGCAAGATACTTCCTTGACAAATACAGGAAGGAGTATGGAAGTACAGTTGAGGGCTTTTCAATAAATGCAGTAAAGGCAATCAATAACTACAACTGGCCGGGCAATATTAGAGAACTGGAAAATCGAATAAAAAAGGCAGTAATACTTGCAAAACATCCATTGATTGAGAGTGAGGATCTTGAGATTGAGATAGAAAAAGATTCTACAATACTACCGCTCGCTCAGGCGCGAGAGGAGTTCCAGCGCAAATATATACTGCAGGCACTTAGAAAGAAAGGAGGGAATAGGACAAAGACGGCAAAAGACCTTGGCGTAGATCCAAGGACTATTTTTAGATATCTTGAAAATATTGACGACGAAACAATATGACCAAATTGTCCAGAATGTACTCAACCCCCAGAACAGCCAATAGACAGGCGTCCTATAAACCCGTAAGATATATGTTTATGATGCTTGTGTCATTACTTCCATTTTTTTCCTGTATAGATATGCCAGATATTAAAGTGATGGAGGTAAATAACCGTCCCCCTGTAATAGATAAATCTACTATCACACCTGACAACCCGATTGTCAGGATCGACTCAACCTGCAAGAAGGAATTCACATTTTCAGCAGTAACTGAATTTGATTCAGATGATATGATATATGTCAGATGGTATGTAGATTATGACATTCTAAGGAATTACCAGAAGAGTTCTGTAATTCCACCTTCTGATAGGAAGAGCATTT
>JBBISZ010000099.1:1949-6484 GCA_037441045.1 Deltaproteobacteria bacterium
CACTGCATTCAGTGGAAGTAATCGTCTCCGATAGACCTTTTTTAGCAGATTCTACAATAAGCCCCGCCTTTAAGACAATAGAAGAGGGTGGAAATTTTGACTACTTTTCATGGACGGTGGTTCAACTTGATGACTGTTATTAGAAATTTAATACAAATTTTCATGATCACTACTCTGTTTGCCTGCTCCTCCCCATCAGTACAAAATAATATAACAACAGATTGCTTTATTATTGGAGGATGTGAAAATACCGCTTATGACACATCCAGAGTATATCTAAGGGCTTCATATACTATAAATGGAAAATTTATAAATTATTCAGAATTTATATATGACGAATCCATTTCATCTGACAACATCGAGATAAAATCTCCCGAACTATATTCTATATGTGGAAGTATAAAATATTCAGACACACCCGTATACTCAAACCTCAGATTCATCAAGCAAAACAATACAAGTATACTCATTCCATCCAGTTCTGTGGAGACAGACATAGATGGCAAATACTGCATATTGCTTGAGAGTGGCAAATATACCATACTGGTCTCCCCTTATAAAAAGGAGACCATACCACAACTAAAAACAGACATAGAAGTAGATTCAGATATAACTGACCTTGACATTATCTATCCTCCTCAGAATATGGTAAGATACATCTATGGCAATATTATTCTGGATCTAAAGAGCGGGCTTCCAGTTCAGGGGATAAATGTGCTCGCTTATAAAAATTATGATGACAGGATATCACTTCAATCGAATATAGCAACAACAGATGAGAACGGCAATTTTTCTCTCATTATACCGACAATAGAAGGCGATTTTTCTCTTCTAATATCCGGTTCTGCTGACAATCCCGACTGGCCCAAAATCTGGTTTGAGGATATAATCACTGAAGGTACCGTGCAGATAGGTACAATAAATCTCGATTTTGTTCCGCCATTAAAACATACAGAAGGACTGATATTATCCGGCGAATCTACAAGAATAGTAGCCAGAACAACATCAGAAAATTCTATATATTCCAAGAGTTTTAACACGGATTCAACAGGGCATTTTGAAACAGACATAAGAACTGGAAAATATGACCTTCTTCTAATGCCCGAAGATCTCTTTACCAGCAGATGGGGTATAACGCTATATCAGGGCGTCTCATTACCTTCCGAGGGCAATTTGCAATTTAGAATGGATTCAAAAGTAGTTATATCCGGAAAAATAAATGTGGCAAGCGATGAAGACACACCAAGAGTAAACATCATGCGAACTGGCGGCTGTTATGGTGAAATGGACAATGTTCAGAATGAAAACACTCTCATCACAAGTATTGATGGTCTATTTAAGGATACAATTTCAAAGGGAATGTACAGAATAATTATTAATACAGATAACAATAAAAGCGCTCCATTGATATCTGACTATATATGTATTGATAAAGATACTGATCTCGGAGTTCTCACCCTTCCTGCCAATAAAACGATTAGTGGCAGAATAGTGCCTCCATCAGGATTCTCCATAAATAATGGTATGGTAGAGGCTTTTGTTTTAAATAGAGCCAGAAATGAATATGTAAAGATAGGAAGCAGCGTGGTTAGTAATAATAAATTTTCTCTTACTATTCCCGTGCTCAGATAAATAGTAGAACAATAAAAATCACAGCAAGAAGCGTAAGACCAATAGGCAATCCAAGTTTTGCCCACTCTCTTGACTTTATTTTGAGTTTGCTCGCACAGATTATATTAGGGATATTGCCGGGTATCAGCATCACACCTGATAGTAATAAACCTAAAAGAATATCTCTTACTTGTTCTTCCTTCATCGCCGTACTTATTTCAGCAGCAGTCAGTGTAGCATTATCAACCACAGCCGATATCATATTTACCCAGTAGAGCACAAGTGGATGCAACTTTAAAATATAATTATCAATTATAGGTCTGAATCCGTAGCCCAGAAATACAAGTGCCATTACAAACAAATAAACTTTTAATGTCCTGAAAAGTATATCCTTAAAAGATTCAATCTTCTTCTCTTCCTCAAAATCTTCGGAGAGAGTATCCTCTGCCTTGTTCCCTTTATACAGACCTGCTACTATTCCACAGAGAAGCACAATTGGAATAATAATGGGTCCAAGAAGCCTTATAAGGTAGAAGAAATTCACCTGTGGCCAAGTCTTGAGTTTTGAAATAACAATTGTAGACAATGGCTCACCGATTGGAGTGAGAGCAGCCCCAACTCCAATAGACAGGCAGGCAACCACTACATAAAATACCTCGTGCTTCCTATCCATTCTTAGAACATTTATAATCTCTACCAGAACAAGTGATGCAATTATCGCTGTAATTATACTTGAAAGAAGCCCCAGGGTTACCACGACAATAAACATAAAAAGACCAAAAGGGATTCTTCTGATGGAAAAATCAACCAGCCCTTTGAGGTATTGATGAGTGTACTTGAATATAAACCCTGCCAGAAAAACAGCAAGAGAAATTTTTATAGGTTCATGCAGACCTTCCTTAATTATATCAATATGAAGACTATTTGTTACCACCAGAGATAATAAACCCATAATAAATAAAAATATCTCCAGATTCTCCTCAACCTTATGAAAAATAAAAGGCAGAAACAAAACCATCAACAGGATTATCGATAACGATACAATAATAAAAGTACTGACCATATTTTATATCTCCATTACTCTTTTAAACCAAAATGAAACCTGCCACCAACGATAATAGCAAATACAGTTGTTGAAGGTGTCTTGCTCATATCATGAGTAATATCCTTGTCCCAATCGTAGTAAAATTTGGAATAGTCTGGAAAATAGAAATTTAGATCCAGAAAGGTTGAGAACCACCTCTTTATATATATGTCTGTGCCAATTCCAGTTTCAAAAAAACCACCAGCAATTGCCTTGGACTGCTTTTCCATAAACCCCCACTCCTCTACATTCATACCTAACATCGAATAACCACCACCAATAAAGACATACGGATCAATAAAATAGTTCATCCTCCAATGATTAATAGGATGATATTTTGCAAGCATTGAAATAAAGCCACCTCCCTGCCTCTCACCCTTCTTCGTAATATCAGAACCTGTAAAATTCAGTTTTAATTCCAGCGATGCATAGTGCATAATATTGTAGCCCATATTAAATTCTGTAGCAAACATGCCTCCCAGATCAGTAGTTACAATATCTGTTGTAGCCGTCCTGACCTGATTACCACTCACTATCTGGACCGGTAAAGTCTCTGAAGGCATTCGCTCACCAAAAAACATATCACTTCCGAGACCCAAAGAGACATAAAATCCCTCCTCTGCAAATGCAGGAGCAGATGCGAAGATAAAAATTAATATAAATAAAACTCTTTTCATCAGTTTTACCTCACAAAAATCTAAAAAGACAAAATAATTCTCTTACCATAATAAAATTCCAGACAACAGGGCGGAGTATAATACATAATCAATCTTACCTGCAAGAAAATTGAGATGCTATATTCAATAATAGTTTTATGCTTATAATTAAAGATTAGTTGCCCAATCTGAGTACACAGAGGAAAAAAGGATAATAAAGTACCAAAGAGGATAAAAAAATGCCCGAACAAAGCGGTTCGGGCATTCAATAATAATTAAAAATCTTAAGATCTTATTTTACTCTTTCTTCTCCTCAACTTTTGGCGCCTTTAATATCACAATAAGAACAGCTGAGACAATACATAGAATTCCAGAAATTATAAAGGCTTTAGTATAATCGCCCGCATCATATGTCTTCTGAACGATCTCTCCACTCTTCTCAATAGCCTCATATGGGACTTTCTGAATTACACTCATCAGTTTTGGAGCCAGCCACGGACCAAAAAGACCTCCAGCCCCGTAGGCTGAGAACATCCATCCATAATTGGCACCTACATTCTTTGTCCCAAAGAAATCTGCGGTAACAGCAGGATACAGAGCAAGAAATCCACCAAAGCAGAAACCTATAGAGGCAACTCCAAAGAGATACAGACCATAACTTTTAAGAAAATTCAGAACAAGCATAATAATGCCCGCATATAAGAACATAATCATAAGAGTGGGTTTTCTTCCGATGTTGTCAGATATTTTGCCCCAGGCAATTCTACCAATAGCATTAAGTATGGAAACAACTATAACTGCGGTTGCACCCTTTGCAATAATATCGGAATAAGAATCCTTTGGTATTGGAGAATTGTTAAATATACTGAGAAGAGAAAAGGACTGCCAGACATTTGTAGCATTCATAATAATCATAAGTCCTGCAGTACATCCAGCAAAATATGTAAGCCATAATAGCCAGAACTGAACAGTCTTCAACATCTCCTGCCATGTAAAATCTACCTTCTGTACAACTCCACTTGTTGTAGCAGGTGCTGGTGGATTCCACCCTTCAGGTTTATAACCTGCTGGTGGATTAATCATAAATTGAGCACCAACAACAACCGCGATCAGGAAGATAATTCCAAGATATAAAAATGTTGTCATGATACCCTGAGACGCAATCAAGGATTTTGCAACAGGTG
>JBBISZ010000099.1:6494-8908 GCA_037441045.1 Deltaproteobacteria bacterium
AAATCCTGCTACCGCCAGGCCTGATATAAGACCTCTCATGTCAGGGAACCATTTTACACATGTAGCAATCGGACAGACATAGGCTGCACCAATTCCTATTCCACCAATTATAGAAAAACCTAACACAAACATAAAAAGATTGTTTGCAAATGATGCGATAATCAGTCCTATTCCCAATAAAATACCGCCGAGCGTTGCAATCTTTCTGGGGCCGAGTCTGTCCTGAATCCTTCCAAAGATAATCATACTCAACGCAAAGAATGCCAGAACTAATTGTGAAGGAAGCGCAAGATCTGTATTGCTCCATGAGGGAAACTTGTCTTTGAGTGCAGGCTTAAAAACCGAGTAAATATAAATTGCACCAAGCGAAATCTGGATTAATAACGCACCTACTACCACCAGCCATCTGTTAAATTTCTTCTCTTCTGACATATACTTCCTCCTTCTTCTTACTGAAAGATTTCAGTAAAAACCAATTGATGTTATGCGTAAATATCTCTGATTTATAAAAATGTCCAAATAATTTTATGCCAAAAAAATTATTTTGTTATTCTAAAGCTTGCAATCAGCGGGAATAAATCCTTTGCCTCTAACTTCAATACCACGGTCGATACTATCTTTCCAGTCTCTCTATCAACTATCTCACCAAGCATCGTACTGAAGGATTTGATAGGTTGAAATATTGAGAGATCATTATGTCCGTTGAAATAATATTCTTTCCCTTTTGCATCAGTAAAATAAAATTCATATACAAACTGTTTTTTGGAGATAAAATCATATTCTATGCTGCCTCTAAGTTCAGCGTTCTCAACAAGATCAGTCGCTGTAATTGTCCCTGAAATCTCCATCTTCAAAAACTCGCCACTATCCCGTTTAATAAAACTGAGAATATTATTATTTGAGCAGTGGAGTGTAAGTGATACTGGAAGATCTCCTCTATCATCTTTGCTGCTTATTATCCTGTGGGTTCCACACATCGTTTTGCTAAATTTTATCCCTTTTGGGATATAGAATTCTGCTATGGCTTTTATCTGCTCTTTGTTGAGAGATTTGATAAAATCCACATTGATAAAGTTTTTTAGATTCTTTAATGTCTCCAGGTTCATTATAAATCCTCCTGAATTAAATTGTTGGTATGGGCAAATAACACAAATGACGCAGTGTGTCAAGAATTATTTATACCGATCACAATCATAACCCTTATCCACACTGATTGATCAAAATTAGAAAAAATCATGTACCCAAAAGTAATTGGCACTTTTTGGTACTGTTATCCTTAGCATTGTATTTTAATTAATAATATTAGTGAGTTACATGGTAACTGGCACTTTTTTTCACCATTACACCATTAAAATCTGTTACTGTCCGCATGTTACTATTTATTACAACCAGCAACCATGATGTTTATTCATTTTACATTTTATCAAAAACCTTATTATTTATTTTTAACTGCCCCTAAGCTTTTAAAAACATACCGTCACCTATTTTCTTTGATACTATTACACAATTACCAAATTACTACTTGATTTAAAACGTAACTTAAATCAAACTTAAATTGTACCTGGCACCATAAATATATAACCATATCAGGCTATTTAAATTATCCAATGATTTCAAAATATTAGCATCTAATTGTACCTGGCACTTTTAACAAATCCGCTCCTTGAAAAATTCGTAGAATTGGTCAAGAATACCTGCTTTAAATTGTTCATCGGAAACCACCTTCAATTAGCTATTAAATATATTATTAAATTGAATTAGGTTTTTTTGTAAAATTTATTTAGGACAGATAATTAGCCTTTTATCAATAAAATCATAGTGTTAAGGTAATGATAGGCAATATAAAGTATCTGGCACTTTTTATTTTGCCAGTAATTATGAGTCATCTTTAGCCAGAATACTATCCTGTATAAAAGAACAAATATCCGGATTTTGTTAATTTTTCTAATAATAAATAATATTATAATATTAGCTTATAGCTGTAACTGGCACTTTTGGCCCTTCTTGAAAATTTTCTGGATTGACTCCATATAAAAAAGGAGGAAGAAATCAAAAGATAGAAAGATTAAACTCAAATAATAAATATAAAAGCGTTATTAAATATAGAAAGCCCTAAGGCCATAGCAGGAAAATTTGGGTTTATTATTTTATGATGAACTATATTTATTCAATAAAACAGGGGTTAATAATATATCATTTACAAAAGCGCCCTATTAATATATAAGGACTTAAATTCTCTGGAGGAATTAATATGAGATTCATTCTTTATACCTGTTTCTTCTTATCTGGAATGGCAGGGCTTATCTATCAGGTAGTATGGTCAAAATATTTTAATTTATTTTTAGGTGCTACATCATATTCTACAGCAATTCTCCTCTCCACTTTTATGGGCGGACTTGCACTGGGAAATCACC
>JBBISZ010000100.1:0-8880 GCA_037441045.1 Deltaproteobacteria bacterium
ATACGCCCAGACTCGCAGAAATGGGCTCTCCTTCGGCTGAGAGTATATCGAGTTTTACAATATATTTGCCTACCTGCTGTGGGAAGAAATGAAATCCGAATGAACCTGCATCCTGAAGAGGCTGAACAATATATTTGTATGTAGCCTCCGGCAATTTTTCATAATATACGCTCGCGGCAAGCTTCACATCCATAACAGGTGAGAGATTTCCAAAGACAGGATCTGCCACCTTCATCTCCTTATAGATCTCAAACGATAACTCGACTACCTCCTGAGGTTCAGGTATTCCAGGGGAAATCTTCATAAGTACCAGATAGTCTGCAGCTCGTGTGAAGAGCATCCTCTTATCGGGTCTCTTTGGAGTCTGAGTCTTTTCTATATTTTCCGCTGCAATTAATGTTGATGAAAAAAAGATAACAAGCATTACAAAAAGGACTTTTCTTACCACATTTACCTCCTTTGAGTTCGGCAAAGGGAAATATACCAACAAATACTATGTAAATTCAATAAAAAAGTTGCTATTTTTCAGTATTAGCAAAAAAGTATTTCAAGAAGCGGCAGGAAGTATTCTTTTGTTTTCTATCTTATTCTGCAAAATTATCCTGTATGGATGTCACTGCTGTCCAGAATAACCTATGCTCATTAAGTTTTATTTATAAAACAATCTGTTAGGTATGGCTGATTTGCATTTTAAGAATTAGATTATCTAAATTCTTTTAAGGCTAATCTCTCAAATGCTGTTTAATTAAATTTCTTCTGGTGAAGTTAAATCTGTGGTTTAAGTTTATAAGGTTTCAAAGTGTTTATTTATCCTTTTGTTCATTTGTTAATTGAGACCAGAACGAAGCTCCAAATTAATTTATAAATTTAGTTTGTATTGAATCAATTTTCAGGTTATATACTACACAACCAGAGGGGAGTTATCATCCTTGTTGCCGGAGGTTTGTTATGGGTTCTATTTCCAGAGAGTCTTACGAAAGGATACTTTTAATCAAGAGGGAGATGGAGAGGTTAATAAGGGAATTTTCGGGACTTGATCCAGAGTCGCTCAATGACTCCAGCGGAATCTCAATCCCGGTTGATATCTTTGAAGTAAACAATGAGGTATTTATTCAGGCAGAGATTCCAGGATTGAGACCGGGAGATATCAAGGTATTCGTTAGCCGCAACAGACTCTTTATTGAAGGAGCCAAACCCGACAGCACCAGGGTAGAAAAGGCAAATTATATATGGATGGAGAGGCCTTTTGGTAATATAAGACGAATCATAGAGCTTCCAAATGCCTGCGACACCAGGACAATAGCGGCTGAATACAAAAAGGGAATTCTCACCATGAGACTCAAAAGGATAGAGGAGCGTAGAGGAGAGAAGAGAGAAATTGAGATAAAATTTGAGGAATAGACCATGAACGAAAAGTTTGATGAGGCATTTAATATACCTGAAGAAGTAGTTGCACTGCCCGTAAAGGACATTGTGATATTCCCATATATGCTTGTGCCACTCGTGGCATCCAGAAGCATATCCTCAATAGCTATAGACGAGGCTTTACTAAAAGGGCGTATGATACTCTGTCTCTCGCAGAGGGATAGCGGGATAGAAGAGCCTACATCTCAGGACATTTTCAGAGTTGGTACTGTCTGTATAATTCAGAGAATGAGAAAATTGCAGGACGGTAGAACCCGTATAGTTCTTCAGGGTATTGCAAAGGCAAGGGTTGTGGAATTTATCTCTGAAAGTCCAGTATTCAGAGTAAAAATAAATATTATAAAGGAACTTCCGGTTGCGGATTTTTCAGTTGAGACAGAGGCTCTTGTAAGAACTGTGAGAGATAATATAAAGCAGATGGAATCAATGGGCAAACAGTTTTCTCAGGAATTTATGTCTATTGTCCAGACTGTAAATGACCCTGGAAGACTGGCAGATATCATTGTGCCGAATCTCACTGTAAAAATTGCAGATGCACAGATGATACTCGAAGAGCCCGATCCAATAAAGAGGCTCAAGAAGGTCAACGATCTGATTCTTAGAGAGAATGAGGTCTATCAGGTTCAGCAGAAGATTCAGGACAGAGTGAAAGAAGAGATGGATAGATCTCAGAGACATTATCTATTGATGGAACAGTTGAGAGCTATTCAGAAAGAGCTCGGTATCGGTGGGGAGATGAGCGATATTCAGGAGCTCAGAGATAAGATTTTAAAAATGAATTTGCCCGAGGATGTCCGAAAGGAACTTGAAAAACAGTTAAATAGACTTGAAGGAATGCATTCAGATTCGGCAGAGGCAAGTGTTATAAGAAATTACATTGATTGGGTTATTTCCCTGCCATGGGGGATCAGCACAGAAGATAATATAGAATTAAAAGAGGCAAAGAAGGTTCTGGATGAGGACCATTACGACCTTGAAAAGATAAAAGAGAGAATCCTTGAATTTCTGAGCGTGAGAATGATAAAGAAGGATCACAAAGGTCCAATCTTATGTTTTGTGGGTCCCCCAGGTGTTGGGAAGACATCTCTTGGAAGATCAATTGCAAAGGCTATGGGGAGAAAGTTTATCAGGGTTTCGCTTGGAGGAATAAGAGATGAGGCTGAAATACGAGGACATAGAAGGACATACGTTGGGGCTCTTCCCGGAAAGATTATTCAGGGTCTAAAAGCAGCGGCTTCAAGCAACCCTGTCTTTATGCTGGATGAGGTAGATAAAATAGGTCTTGATTACAGAGGTGATCCATCCTCAGCACTCCTTGAGGTGCTGGATCCTGAGCAGAATTATTCCTTTGTTGACCATTTTATTGGACTCCCATTTGATTTGAGCCGTGTACTGTTTATTACGACAGCCAACCATCCTGATACTATTCCTGAACCGCTCAAAGATAGGATGGAGATGATATTTCTCTCGGGATACACAGAGGAGGAGAAGATAGAAATAGCCCGAAGACACCTTATACCAAAGCAATTGCAGGAGAATGGGGCAGCTGAACTCGGGATTCGATTTATGAATTCTGCCATAAAAGAGATTATTCGTCACTATACAAGAGAGGCGGGTGTCAGAAATCTGGAAAGAGAAATATCTGCTGTTTTGAGAAAGATAGTCAGAGAGAAGATCGAAAACGGAAGGTTCCCAATAGTCATTAATGCTGGAACAGTTGAGAGACTGCTGGGCGTGAGAAAATACAATTTTGATCTAAAAGGGGAGTTTGAGGAAGCAGGAATAATACACGGGCTGGCATGGACCCCATACGGAGGAGAGATACTAACCATTGAATCTGCATTGATGAACGGTAAGCCTGGACTTACTCTCACCGGCCATCTGGGAGATGTGATGAAGGAGTCTGCCCATACAGCCCTATCTTTCTTACGTTCAAACTCTGAAAAATTTAATATAGATCCACAGATATTTTTAAGTCGGGAGATTCATGTCCATGTGCCCGCTGGTGCTGTCCCAAAGGATGGGCCATCTGCAGGTCTTGCAATTGCAATGTCTCTGTATTCACTCCTTACAAATAAACCCGTATCCACTGATGTAGCATTGACCGGTGAGATTACAATTAAGGGAAGAGTCTTACCCGTAGGCGGAATAAAAGAAAAACTCCTTGCAGCCACCAGATCTGGAATAAAAACAGTGCTCATTCCTCAGGACAACACAAAGGACCTTTCGGAAATACCACCAAATCTACTCAAAAAGTTAAATATAAAATCCGTAAAATCAGCCTCTGAGGCTATAAGTATCCTTTTTGGATAATCTGACTAATTAATTGATAATATTCAAATATACTTATAAAGCATGTTATTTGCAATCTCACCAAATTTTACAAAAATCTTATTAATCTACTCAAGTAAGATATTTCTTAAACCTTGCTACAATGCTCCAATTTATAAAGATGAAATAATAGAAAAATTACAAAGTTATATATCGCTTAAAAAACTGGCAATCATTAATAGTTTTTTTCGGCTATTCAGTCGCTATTCTGATCTTCTCAGGAATTACTTTTGAAAGATGCCTTATTGAAATAGTAATATAGAAATTTAGGTCTTATTAAATTATCGTTGACAACTATTGAACAAATTTTTATAAACATCAAGTGATAATTTTAGCAGGAGGTTTTTATGAAAAAATTCTTATTGATTTCAATTCTTATGATTGCATTTGTTGGCAATTTACTGGCAGATGAAAACTCGCTGAAGGCGGGCAAAGGGGGACTGGATTTTACAATCCCAACCTCAATGTCGGCATCTATTGCTGGTAGATTTAATGTAGAGGATCTACTTGCCTTCCAGATGGAGTTTGGATTTGGATATCAGGTAGAGGATGAGAATGACAACCAGGTAGAAGGGGGTGGGGTAAAACTGGGAATTTTTATAAATAAATATCTACTTGACAGAAGGGCTGCACCTTATATCAAGGGAGGTCTCTCCTTTGCCAAGAATTTTGGAGATTTAAATAAGAATAATGATGATGTTTATGTTACCCTTGCAACAGGACTCGGTATCTCTTACTTTATAACAAAGGAATTTGCAATTGGTGGAGAGGCACTTCTGGCATTTCCTGTCTCCCCAACAGTCAAAATTGGGACAACCACAACGAACCTGTTTGCAACCTTCTATTTCTAACAAAAGGATGAGACAATGAGAAATGTCTATATAATTTTGTTGCTTATAACTATAATGCTTTCCTGTGGAGATGGAAAAGAACAATACAATAGTGTTTACCTTTCTCTTCCCGGGCATGAATATCTATATGTGTATAATCAGGATGAAGAATATTTATGTGTTGACGGAAAAATACCTTATTGTCAGGAGAGATACAACTTAACTTTGAATACAAATTTGAATACAAGTTATATTGATACTCATATAGTTTATGATTCAAATGAAAACATTGCGGTTATGACGGAGGGCTACACAACTTACATAATGTTTAATAATAGGGGTTTTTCACTGATAAGGTATGTATCAAGTTATCCTGTAAATATGGGTCATTTTGGTAATGCTTATTTATCCATAATTCAGTCACCCGGGCAATGTGATGTATCAATCTTACTGAATATTTTTAATAAAATCTCATCAATGTTTGGCTTAAATTTAAAATTTGATCTATATTCTGCGTCTTCCAATCCAGAATTCTGCAGATTTAGCAATCTGATGGCATGTGCAATGGCTTATGGAAACGATTTAGATTTCCAGATATCAAAATTCCCAAATGTAGATACAAATTTAGACATTGCAAATAATAATGATGTCAATCTTGTTATGTCTATTCAATGTTTTAGTTTTGCATATAATGTAAACAATGCAATATCCAGAGACGAGTGATAACCACAGGAAAATACAACATTCATTAATTTGTAAGGAAAGGATATTATATTTAAAATAGTATCTTTTTTTCGATAAAAACAAGTTCAGTATTTATCCAGTTTGAGCCAGAAGCTGTTCAGTCTCATAAAAGGATAGAGATTAAAATAATAATTTACGGGAATCTTCCCATTCTTTTCCCCTTCAACCTCCTGAGTTTTTGATATCTGCCTGTTTTGAAAATCCTCAGGAAGTCTTCTCTTCGGAACAAAAACATCAGGTGGCTCTGGGCAGTTGTTGCATGGTCCAAGTAAAGGGACAAACAGGGTTATCCCGGCTCTGATGTTATTGGATTTTAGATGATTTGCCGATTTTATCAGCTTTATACTACTATTGTATTTCATCGCTATCTTGCCAATACATTCTCCCCTTTTGACCTTATGAACGGCTATTCTCTCCTCTTCCTTTGCCTTGTCCAGTATAGGGTGAATCCTCTTGCCAAGTTCCTGTGCACGTGGACTGTAAAATCTAATGTGAAAATGTCCTCTATGGCGTCTTGCATGTTTAATAATAGCATCACTACCTGATTTGAAGATGGAATTTAGCCATTCCTCATTCTCTCCAATACTTTTAGCATAATCATAGAGTTTCTTCTGGATTCTCCTATCCACCAGAATTACCTGTACATCAGTTTTAGTAATAATAGCTTTTATAAACTCCCAATTCTTCTCAACATCAAAGCTCTTTATTTTGGGATTCTTGCTATCATAAATATAAAAGAAACCTATATCTACATCTCGTCCGTTCTGATGACTCTTATGTGGTCTTATATATCCACCTTTTTCTGCACTCAGATCATTTATTCTGAGAGGTGGAGCATCCGGAAACTTTTCCCTGACAGTTTTTGCAGCTGTTATAATATAATTAACTACCTCTTCTGTGGCGTAAGATTTTGGAGGATTTACAATAACCCATTCCTTACCTTCTGGAAATTTTACACCATTTATCAGCCTACCCAGATTCGCAAAACCTACCGAGATTGATCCCAATTTCTCTGGACTCTCTGCAAACAACTTCTTCAACATCTCATCTGAGATATTGGCAGAATACTTTATTTGATGCAGGGTTGTGATCTCCTCCTGAATCTCCTCCTCCTCTTCATCCTCACCCTCTTCTACAGAATCTTCATCATCCGATATCTCTTCTTCAGAGACAATCTCATAAGACTTTTCATCTTTTATTTCATTATTATTGGTTTTTAGCTTATCAATGGTTTCTGTCTCAGGCAATCGCTGTAGTTTTTCAGGTTCATCCTTATAGCCAAGAAGTAAAATGGTCATTATAATTGTCAATAAAGCAATCAAATATTTCATATAAATAATTTTTTCAAAACAGACCTTTTAGAATTTAAGTCTTACATATAAAAAAGCACTAATAAATTACTATATGATTATTTCATTCCTGTCTACATTATTCTACCAATGATAGTATTGATAAATATTTTGTATAAATACCATAACCAGAGAGTTTACATAGAAAATGGTTGAAACAATCAAAAAATTCATGAAAACAATGTAATTTTTGTCACAAAAAGAAAAAAAGTAGAATATTTTTGAAAAAAAAACTTGATTTATTTATAAATGCTGTATTATTATTACATAATGGAGGTGGATGATGAAAAAGATAATTCCATTGATAGCAATGTTTATATTATTACTGTCATCTATAGCGATTTCACAGGAATCTCCAAAAGCATCTGAGCCTGAGAAGAAACTCTCTGACAGGGAGATGCTGAGTAAGAGTCAAGAATATCTGAAGAAGATGAAAAACATATATAAAGAGATACTGAGTCTGCTTGAAGAGGCACGAAAAGAGAAGGATGTAGTAAAAATCAATTGTATTAATGAGAATCTTACTGCAATAAAGGCTCTGCTAAAAATAGCAGAACAGGCTGATGTCTCTCTTCAGGAGGCTGTAATCAAAAAGGATGAACTCGTAGCACAGCACGAATTTGAGAAAGTGGAGATAGCATATCAGAAGGCAAAATCCTTAAATCAGGAGGCAAACGCCTGCGCAGGCAAGATCTCTATGACCCCTGGCGAAACAAAGGTTGAGGTGGAGGAGCCAAAAGATATAACAGAGAGAGATCCCACCGAACAACCTAAGGTTGATATACTGGTGGTGGAGAGACCACCGAGAGCCAGCCCATACCAATAATCAAAGTTATAAATTTTTAATTTTTTTCTTGATTGTTGGTTATTGTATGTTAAAAGGCTCAACTATTAAAAGGTGTTTATGCAGCCTAATTGGATAAAAGATATAACATTTTTTTTAGTATTTATATTCGGTACTATTTTCAATTCCTATAGCGCTCAGGCTGAAGGTAACGGACTTCTGATTGGTGAAACGAGATTGCACCTCGGTCTTGGAATTGAGGGTGGATATGATACAAATGTAAATTACCAATCTTCAAAATATGCCTATCCAGACGCCACTCTGCACATAAAGCCTGGTCTAAAGCTACAGACACCACCCAAAGGCATATTGTTTGAATTGGGAAGCGAAATTGATGCAGTAAAATATTTTGGGATAGATAATTCAAAGACAACAGACTATAGTACCTTCAATGCCGATGCAAATGTCAATCTTACGATCAATCCTCAGGGTCAGGTAAAACTTAGTTTGTTGGATATATTCTCACGAAATAATGATCCCAGATCTGATGTAATAGGGAATTTCAACCGTACTACAAACTCAGCTGGAGGTGCATTACAATATACTCCATCTGGTGGAGCTTTTGAAATAGAGACAGGATACAAATTCTACTTTGACCTATTTGATAAGGATACAGGGCTCTCTTATTTGGATTCACTATCGCATCAACCATATATGAATATCAAATGGAAATTCTTTCCCAAGACGGCGTTTGTAATAGATGCATCTATGGATGCAAGAAGCTATCCCAATAAATATAATGAAAATGGAAAGACATTTACCAACCAGGATCAGATGGGAATTAGAGCCACTACAGGGATTATGGGTCTGATGACTCCGAGACTTTCTACAACGCTCAAGGTGGGGTATGGAGATACACTTTCAGACAAAGGTAGCAATTACCGGTCTGTAATAGGACAGTTTGAACTTGCTTATGATTTTAATGTTCAGTCCAGAGCACAGTTCGGTTATACAAGGGATTTTAAGCCAGTCTCTATCTATGGTTATTACGGTGAAGATAGGGTATATGCAAGGCTTGCATATCTACTTGCTGGCAGAATCATGTTAAATCTCGGTGGTGCTTTTGCATATCAACTGTTTGGTACACCGGTGGTTGAAGATAATATGTTAAGAGGAAACACAGATCTCGTTCTGGAATTAAATGCCTCAATTGAATTTATGATCAACAGGATGCTATCAGCAGGAGTGAGTGAATATTTCCTGAATAGGATATCAGACAGAAAAGATATAATGAATGATAATATCGGTTATAATAAGAGCACATCTCTGATATTTGTGAAATTTTATTACTAATTAGTACTTCATTGTCCATTAAATCCTTAAAGTTTGAAATAAAAAATTAGAATACAATTTCTGG